>JAIWNO010000263.1 GCA_020216785.1 Desulfomonile sp. | reverse complement strand
GCTCAACCAACCCAATCCTCCCTGCGTACGCGGAGACGATGGGGAGAAATCCTGCATTGGATATCTCAAAGGTCTCGTCTTTGCCGGCCATGAGGAACTTCCTGGAAAGGGTCCCCCGTCACTACCACAATCCGCTGAATTGTACAAGTCCTATCTTATTGATATTATTAGCACCACAAAATGCTTCATTCACATCTCTACCTATGCGGAACGCGAGTAGTGGTCTGGTTCGTCGATCAGTTCGCTCAGGGAAAAGACCTCCTGCTTTACACCGCCCCTTGGTATCGTAAGAGGAACATCACCTTCTCGGACATGCTCGCTGCCGCATGACGCAGTCATTTCATCCCGGGAATTTCGCGCGAGCCCGGGAAACACCACTGCTCGCCCAAAATCATGCCGGCGCGCTTCACACGCCGACCAGAGGCCTACGAAAGGGCAAAACTTAGATAAAAATAGAAAGGGATTTTTTTGGGAAAGGCAACCGGTTGAGGGAGACAGGCTGATTTTATGCTTGGGCGCCGGTTATTCCGTGCATTTCGAGCAGAGGTCCACTTGCGGTAGCTTTCGTGACATGGTGTGTGAAGTATTGCTGCGTGACGTGGCTTACCGACCGATCAGCCGGAGTGCGAGGCGGCTTTTGAAGGCAACCCCCCCCGAGGGTCTTGCGTGTTGATCGCCACGTCCCGCGCCTCATATGTGTCTCCGCGTTGCGGTTCAGGAGTTTGTACTTGCGGATCGCAAGTCTACTGCAAAGGTGACGTAATCAATGGGGAATCGTGTTTGAATACGGGAAGAAGGTAGTCAACCCTTTGCCCGGCCGTGAATTTCCTTAGATCATCAAAGTCGAAGGTATCTTCAAAACGACCGTTGAATAAGCAGATGATAGAATAACAGCCTGCCAGAACACGGACAAAGCTTGCCCCGGACTCGATCCGGGGATACGCGCTATCAATCCGAAGGTGAGGTGGCGGAGAGAGAGGGATTCGAACCCCCGGTACCCGAATGGGTACAGTTGATTTCGAGTCAACCCCCTTCGACCTCTCGGGCATCTCTCCGCAACGTCTGGAAGAAGCTTTGGAGAAGTTCCGCCGCTTGTTCCGCCATGACTCCGGGGATTACTTCGATATCCCGATTGATCCTCGGGTCATGAGACAAGTCAAATAAGCTTCCGACAGCGCCCCACCGCAGATCCCGCGCGCCGTATACCAAGCGCGTCACACGGGCCAACAGCAAAGCCGAAGCACACATTAAACAAGGTTCAATTGTAACATAAAGCGTCGCACCGGGCAATCTCCAGTCCACACCGGACCGGGCACCCTGCCTGAGCGCGATCATTTCTGCATGGGCTGTCGGGTCTCGCTCCCGTTCTACTTGGTTGTAACCTCTGCCAATGATCGCAGCGTCATTGACGAGGACCGCGCCGACTGGAGTTTCACCTTCGGCCGCCGCGACTTTTGCCAGCTCAAGGGCTTCCTTCATGAAACGGAAGTCCGACTCCGCGATCTTTCCCATGGTCGATCGCGGCCTCACTCCGCGATTATCTTCTCCACGATCGGCGCATTGATTCGCTCGTACACCGGTAGCTCTCCAAGGAGTGGCCGCGCGTAATTCTTGAACTCAATGGTGACATCGTGAGCGCCCTCGATGAAAGCATCGGGCATGGCCTTGGTCTCTTTGGCAACGTCTTCGAGCGGGCTCAAGTTGTATCTGACACTGTAATCACCCACGCGTTCGATGGTGATCGATCCGTCGATTCTGCGCCAGGCCGCGATTTGAACGGCTCGCTCACCGACTTCCCGCGCCTCGTTCGCGTCCACTTCGCTGACGCAGCCGAGAAAGGAACGTTGGAGATACCCGAAAGTGTCCGACCTGACGCGTTTAATTTTGAGCTTTTGCTTCACGAGATCCATGAGTGCATCGCCCAGGGAAGTTGTGCCCGACAGCTGTATGTTGCCGTGAGCATCTCGTTCCACCTGTTCCCGCAGGCCGGCTAGGACCGGCCGACCGGACCGGTCCTGAATTCCTTCTGATACCGCGACCACGCAACGCCCGAATTTGCTGTATGCCTGGTCCACCGCGGCGATGTATTCGTCCTGATCGAAAGGGCGCTCTGGCAGATAAATCAGATGCGGACCATCGTCGGGATACTTCCGAGCGAATACCGAAGCGGCCGTAAGAAATCCTGCGTGCCGCCCCATGACCACACCGATATACACACCGGGCAGCGACCGGTTGTCCAGGTTCACGCCTGCGAACGCCTGAGCGACGAACTTCGCGGCCGACCCATACCCGGGGCAATGATCCGTTACCCTGAGGTCATTGTCGATGGTCTTGGGGATGTGCATCACCCGCAGTTCGTATCCTGCGGCTTGGGCTTGTTGGTTCACGATGCGACAGGTTTCCGCGGAATCGTTGCCTCCGATGTAAAAGAAATAACGGATACCATGGGCCTTGCACACCTGGAAGATCCGGCTGCAATATTCTTCATCAGGCTTGTCTCTGGTGCTCCGAATACCTGCTCCGGGAGTGCAGGCCACCATTTCGAGGTTATGCCGCGTTGCTTCGGACAGATTGACGAATTCCTCGCGAACAAGTCCTTCGACTCCACGGAACGCGCCGTAGAATTGGGTAATATGGGGATATTGCCGGGCCTGAAGGACCGCCCCGACGAGGGACTGATTGATAACCGCGGTCGGCCCTCCGCCCATCGCTATAACGGCTCTTCCGGTGAGCTTTTCCATGTCCCCTCCTGCAAAGGTGCGTTGGTCCCGACGTGTGGAAACTGAACCCCCGGTCAGGCTAGTTGAACACAGTAGCGGAGGCACGCCTCCGGCCGCGCCCGAAGAGGAACACGTCGGCATGAGCTGTTGATTTCTCGTAATAAAAAAATACACTATCACCATGAAACATTCTGGGTCAACCAAAGAGGCACTGCGCGTTGTCGAGCGCTTTGAAACACTTCCCGTTGAAAGTCGCCTGGATATATTCAAGAAACTCTCCGCGGAGGCACGGGAAGAGCTGATTGGGGTCCTGTCCCGCCCGGGCGAGATTGTGCGAAGGATCTCCGAAGAGGAGATGTTCTTCACAATCAAACAACTCGGTGAAACCAACGCTCCCAGCCTCGTGAGAGCTACCACGGGCAGGCAGCTGCGGTACATACTTGACGTGGACCTCTGGAGAAAGGATATGTTTGATCCCCGTGCCGCGCACCGATGGATGAAAGTTATCGCGGGATTAAGCCGAGAAAAGGTGCTCCAGCTTGTCCAGGTGATCGACCGGGAACTTCTGGCGATCACCCTGGACAGCGTCATCCGAGTGCAAGTGGCTGATCCTGAACGGGATTTGCTCGAGCAGATGGATGTGTTGCCGCAGTTCACGTTGGATCATCTTTTTTTTGTCGATTTCCGCTCTCCGGACATGGAGGACACCGCGAAGGCTTTTCTTGAGACTATTTTTGAGTGGAGTCCCGAGTTCTATTTTGGACTCATGGAGGAGCTGGCCCGAGGGATACCTTCCGAGAATGAGGAGATGGCCCTCAAATGGCGGCGGGCACGTTTGGCTGACCATGGTTTTCCCGAGTTTGACGAGGCACTCGATATCTATCGCTATCTGCCACAAAACATGCTCTCCGTCGCAGGTCCCGCAGCCCCGGTGTACGATGCTGACGAAGTGATCGGTACGCGTCCCATCACCGAATATCCGCTCAAGGCCATAGATGCGGAGAGTTTATTCATGCAGAGCCTCAAGAGGATCGACGATCCCGCTCATAAGGATAGACTTTCTATCGAATTAGCTCACCTTGCGAATAAAGTGATTATCGCGGACGGCCGCGAAGCCGGTTCGGTGGACGAAATCCAGCGGGCCTTGCGCAAGGTCGGCGGGCATATTAATATTGCTATTGAGGAATCATGCGGATTTGATCTCACTGAAGCAACCGAGTTGTTAGAATCCAATCACATGGAAATACTTTTCCGAAGAGGCTTCAGCCTGATTCTGGATCTGCGCAAAGAGGCTCAGCGCTTAATCAGAAGCCACGAAGGCGGAGTGGAGAACCTTGGACATCCGCTCGCAGAATTGCTCAAAGCTCTGATCCACAAACGACCGTTCTTCGCGGCCCACGTTTTGGGAGAGAGAGAAAATAGAGAGTTCGAATCCCTGGACGACTTGAGGACGATCCGGGACCACATGAATAAAGCGTACAGTGAAGAAAACTGGGAACCGATCTGACTTCTAAACCGCCGGATTAAGCGTCCGGCTGCATCGTGCTCCTTGCAATTTCTTCCGTGTTCGTCTACATTAAAACGCCACCCATCGTATTTCCAAACAATAGATGAGTCAGGAGACCGGGCTTATGGAAGAGTTCGAGCCGATCATAGTCGCTTTTTGTTGTCACTACTGTGCGTACGGCGCGGCCGATTTGGCGGGCAGTATGAGGCTGAACTACCCGACCAATATCCGGGTGATCCGCTTGCCTTGTTCCGGAAAGGTCACGCCGGTTTTCATTCTCAGGGCCTTCGAAAAAGGCGCGGACGGTGTGTACGTAGCCGGTTGCATGGAAGGGGACTGCCATTTCATCCACGGTAATCTTGTATCCAAGCCGAGGGTCCTCTACGTAAAGAAACTGCTTCAGGAGGTAGGACTCGAGCCGGAACGGGTCGACTTCTTCAACATGAGTGCCGCCATGGGCCCGAGATTCGCTGAAGTGGCCCGGGAATTCACTGAACGCATTAAACAACTCGGTCCCAGCCCCCTGAACAAGAAGTACCGTAAGAAGTCCGATCAGGCGGCCTGAGCCGGGCATGAACACCAACACGCTCCCTTTGGAGGAAGATCATGGTCGTTGGCGAACGAAAGCCCTTCGAAGAAATAATGAAAATGCTGGAGGGCCATAAGAAAGTAATGGTGCTCGGGTGCGGCGGCTGCGTTACCGTCTGCCTGACCGGAGGCCAAGACGCGGTGCGGGTGCTCTCGAGCCAAATCCGAATGGCGCGCGACAAGGATGGCAACCCGATCGAAATCATAGAAAAGACTGTCGAACGGCAATGCGATCCTGAGTACGTGGATCAGGTCCAGGAGATTGTGCCCGATGTGGACGCGGTGCTCTCGATGGCGTGCGGTGCGGGAGTCCAGTTTATGGCCGAGCGTTACACGAAAACACCACTCTATCCCGCGCTGAATACCACGTTCGTGGGCGGCTCCGTCAAAGAAGGATACTACGTAGAGCGTTGCCAAACCTGCGGTGAGTGCAAGCTCGCATATACCGGCGGAATCTGTCCGATCGCCCGCTGCTCAAAAAGCCTCCTCAACGGCCCATGCGGCGGCTCCACAAAGGGCAAGTGCGAGATCGACCCCAATGTGGACTGCGGCTGGCAGCTCATTTTGGACCGCTTGCGCGATCTTGACCAAATGGACCGGTACGAACAGATCCTTGAAATCGCAGATTGGAGAACCAGCAGGGACGGCGGTCCCCGAAAGATGATCAGGGAGGACTTCCAAAGATGAGCGGCGAATGCAAGACCGACAGCAGACTCGAAAAGCTTCTCAGATCAGGCAAATTCGCCGTTACCGGTGAGTGCGGGCCTCCCAGAGGGGCCGACCCGGAAGTGATCCGCAAGAAATGCGCGCTTCTCAAGGACAAAGCCGATGCGTTCAACATAACGGACAACCAGACTTCAGTGGTGCGCATGTCGTCAATTTCATCCGCGGTCATCATGATGCAGCAGGGACTTGAACCGGTGATGCAGATGGTGTGCCGCGACCGCAACCGCATCGCGATTCAGAGCGACATTTTGGGCGGCGCGGCGCTCGGAATCAAGAATATGCTCTGCCTCTCCGGCGACCACCAGAAGTTCGGCGATCATCCTCAGGCGAAGAACGTCTTCGATTTGGACTCGATCCAGCTTATCCAGACGGTGCGCCGTATGCGCGATGAAGGGAAGTTCCTCGGCGGCGAAGAGATCAAAGGCGTACCGAGACTGTTCATCGGCGCGGCCGAAAATCCGTTTGCCGACCCCTTCGAAATCCGTGTTCCGCGGCTTGCGAAGAAGGTCGCGGCCGGTGTGGAGTTCATCCAAACTCAGTGTATTTTCAATCTGAAGAAGTTCGGTGAGTGGATGAAAGGCGTGGTGGACCGCGGCCTCCACGAGAAAGTCTTCATCCTTGGCGGTGTAACGCCGTTCAAGTCCTTCGGGATGGCCCGGTACATGGCCAAAAACGTCCCGGGCATGGATGTTCCGGACGAACTGCTCCAGCGCATGAAAGACACTCCCAAAGAGCAACAGGCCGACGAAGGTATCAAGATTGCTGTGGAAACCATTCAACAGCTCAAAGAGATGCCGGGCATTTCGGGTGTGCATATCATGGCGATCGAGTGGGAGGAAAAGGTCGGCGAGATCGCGGAGAAAGCAGGATTGCTCCCCAGGCCGACGGTGTAAGAGCCGATAGGCTTTCAGACAGGCAGATTCCTGTCCCACCAGGACTTATACGGCAGTGTCGCCTGCTTGATGACGTATTGGCGCAAGAACCGACCAAGTTCACCGGATCGATTTCAATAACGCGGCGGTATTGCTCAAGACCGCCGCGTTTCATTTCTCTTCCTGCCACATCCACAACACCGAATACGCTCCATTGCGGATGCCGACGATCGACACAGGCTTCACCGGGACGCGGTTGGGCCGCACGTAGGAGATCGTCCCTGTAACCCCTTTGAAATCTCGTGTCGCTAAAAGGGCTTCAGCGAGTTTGACCGAGTCGGTGGTGCCTGCCCTCATAAAAGCGTTCGCAACGAGGTTGACCGCATCATATCCCAGCGCTGCAAACGCGTTTTCCGGCTCTTTGCCGTAATCCTCTTTGTACGCGTCGATGAATGCGAGCACCTCGGGCCGCGTGTCCCCGCGGTAGGCGTGTGTGGAAAAGTAGAAATCATTAGCGAACTCCGGTTTTGAAACAGAGCTCGCGAGGTCCATGTCGAACCCGTCACCGCCCAAGATCGGCCTGCGAAAGCCGGACTTCCGCAATACATCAATAGCTCGCGGGGCATCGACAGGGTTGCCTGCCACGAAGATCGCCTGCGCATCCGGTCGGAAGTCTTTAAGATTCTTTACAAGGGCGGAAAGGTCTTCCTGGCGTTGCTTGAAGTAATCCGTCGAGGTCACTGCGCCACCCGCGGCTTCGTAGCTTCTCCGAAAAAACACAGAGAGCAGCCTGGTGTAATCGGTGGAGTCATCAGTCCACATGGAAAGTCGCCTGAGATTGAGCCGCTTGAACGCGGTGGAGGACACGATCCGATTCATCAAACAAAGCTCCAACGTCGAGGACATCAGGGTGATGACCTACCAGCGTCTCAAGAACCTGGCGGCCCTGGTTTTAGCCGCTGCTTTTTTCACTGCGGTCGGTATCGGATACAAGCCCAAGCTCCAGATCCTGGCTCTTCACGCCCTGAAGGCCGCGCAACGGATCTTCGGGATTCCGGACTTTCGTTACTACGCCTTGGCTGATGGTATCAGGGCGATTCTCAGCAGGTCCGGCCAGGGAATTCTGCCCAAGAAACGACAGGAGGGGGGGCTTGGACCACCAGCTCTCGCTCTTCCTGGCCTGATTTTCTGGGGGAACTTCTGAAATTGATTTTTACCTGCTTTTTTAGCAACTTTTTGTTAAGCATATACATGGAAATATGTTTTCAGGCTTAAACGCTTGTTGAATCCTTGCCAGTCATACCACCTCATCCGTTGCTGAATGTGCTGCGGGGGGCGAGGATTGCCATCGTTGCAAGGAGATATCGCGAGGCGCAACTTCGCACGCCCGGGCGAAGTAAGTGTGCTCGTTGGACTCGGCGTTTCGATTGCTCCTCGGGAGGCCGTTCGGGAAAAAAATCACCTGAGACCGCTGGGTGGATGAAAGCAAAATTATCTTTTGAGGACTTCCGATATCTCCTTGACTGCGGGGGCATTACTTACCACGGGCGGTGAGTCCGGCCCATGCCGGTAGAGGAGTCCTTGCTCACCGCTTATAGCGCGGCGTGCGTTGGCCTGGAGGGGGCTGCGATGAACGTTCGGAAAGTGAACGAGGTTGACGCAGAGGCCACTCTTGAGTTGGCACCCGCCTTTGACCCGGACCTGGGAGACGTAACCCAGACCATCAACCTCGGATCCTTATTTTCCCCGGAAGTTACCGCCTCGGGGACTTTCGACCTTCGGCAGATCAGACGAGCGGCATTTGGCCGATTTCTGCAGGCGCTATCAGTTCCCACCCTGCTTCTGGGGCGATCGCAAAAGATCGAATTTGCTAATGACGCTTTCAAAAACCTTGCCCCAAAGTCGTTTGACCCTCTCGCTCTAACGTTCGGGTCCCTGTTTACGACGCCCAAGCAAGCGCGAGAAGCTCAGATGCTTCTCAGGAAAGTATTTGCCGACCGACTTCCGGCCGTGCGTGAAACCACTTTGTCGATCCAAGAGGTTCGCATTTGGGCGCGAATTCATTTACGCACGATCAGGCTCGGCGATGAGAAAATGGTTTTGGTCCAGATCGAGAACCTGACGGCGGAAAAGCAGCTCCTGACCATCCAGAAGTATAAGAAACTCGTCGAGATTTTCCCCATCGGAATTGCCGAGTTCGTTACGCATCAGCCGATTCATTTCACTGAGTCCAGCCTGTCCATTGAAATAGTCAGCAGCGCGCGGGTAATCGACGGCAACACGGAATTCGCCAGAATGTACAATCGGAGCCTAGTAAAGGACTTAATCGGACTTCCGTTTAGCAGTCTCTTCCCCATGACCGACAGCGGCAAGAAACTCTCTGAGGAATGGCTGAAAGACGGTTGCCCCATCCGTTCGTTCGAGACAAGGGAACGAGGTATGAGGGCCAATTTGAAGTATTTCGAAAACACGCTGATCGGCAATGTGCACGACCGCCAGCTCAGAGGGTTCTGGTGGCTCAAGCGGGACATCTCCGAAAAGAAGCGGACCGAGGCGGAACTCCTCAAAGCACAAAAGCTCGAGTCCCTCGGGATCCTGGCAGGCGGAATTGCCCATGATTTTAACAATCTACTCACCGGAATCATTGGGAATATCTCAATCGCCAGACTCTACCTGGATTCGGGTCACGCGGCGGCCGGCAGGATTGAGCGAGCGTCCAATGCTGCATATCGTGCCCAGGATCTTACGAGACAGTTGTTGACGTTCTCCAAAGGCGGCAATCCCATCAAATCCACCGCATCGATTTCTCGGCTGCTCAAGGATTGTGCGTCGTTTGTTCTCAGAGGGTCCAACGTCCGATGCCGTTTTGCGCTGCCGGACGATCTTTGGCCGGTGATCATGGATGAGGGCCAAATAGGCCAGGTGATCAATAACGTGGTGATCAACGCGTGCCAGGCCATGCCCAGCGGAGGAACGATTACCATTAAAGCCTCCAACGTAGCGATCGGCAAAGGCAGTTCCATCGGACTCAAAGAAGGGCGATACGTGCGTATTTCGGTGACCGATACAGGAGTAGGCATTCCGCTGGAAAATATCCGCAAGATCTTTGACCCATACTTCACCACAAAGGAAAAGGGGACCGGTTTGGGTTTGGCGCTCTCGTACTCGATCATTCAGAAACATGGGGGAGTCGTCACGGTCCGGTCAAAGGTTGGTGTGGGAACGAGCATCCTCTTTTACTTGCGGGCGCCGCCGGCCACCTCCAGGGTGAGAGAAGGCACTTCCGAGCCTCCAGCCTCGAAAGGAAAAATCCTTGTCATGGATGACGAGCCAATCATTCTCGAACTTGCTCGGGACGCACTGATTCACTTTCGCTATGATGTGGTGGTGGCCAAGGATGGCGAAGAAGCTGTCGAGCAGTATCGTCAAGCAGCTTTCAATGGACGGCCTTTCGATGTGGTGATCATGGATTTGACCGTTCCCGGAGGCATGGGCGGAAAAGAAGCTATCCGGCACCTGCTCGAAATCGATTCCAATGTGAAGGCTATTGTTTCGAGCGGATATTCCGACGATCCAATCATGTCCAATTTCGAGAAATATGGGTTCCGTGCAGTACTGCCTAAACCATACGACGGTCTGCGATTGCGGGAGACTTTGGAAAAGCTGATAGGCGCCCCCAACGATTCAAATCGCAGTGGGGAGAGCAACGACAAGCCCTCCGCGACCGGTCAGGAAGACGTGGCGAAGTGACGTGGAGGCATAGGTGAGAAACGCGCGGGTTTCTTTCCAAAAGGGTCTCGTATACAAAGAAATGGGGCTGTTTGAAGAAGCCGCAGCCGAATTCCAACAAGTTCTTGAACAGCCATCCTTGAGGCGTGACGCGGTACGCGAGCTTAGCACATGCCTCGTCGCATTAGGACGCGGCGAACGAGCCGAACACTTCTTTCATCAGCTTCTGCTGACCTCGGAGTTGTTACCCGACGAGCGGTCCAGAATTCTGGTAGACCTGACAGACTTCTACATGTCAATCGGAAAAGTGGAGACAGCGATCGAGA
>JAIWNO010000262.1 GCA_020216785.1 Desulfomonile sp. | reverse complement strand
CCTTGCGCACAATTGAAAGCAACTGCTCCATCCCCAGCCCGGACTTGGCCGAGCTTATCCAGGGTTTGTCAAGACGATTGGGAGCATGCCTTTCCAGCGGGACCGCTCCAGCTTCCCATGATCCCCTTGGGGCCCGGTCTTCAAGCAAACAGCGTCCGTCCGTCCCGGACGCTGCGACGGCAGGCACTGCTTACTCCGACCCGCGCAGAGGGGCCCCGCGGCTGAAATGGTCCCACCCGGTCCAGTATTCGTTCGATCAGAGCACATGGTCCTCGGGTTATTTTCGGGATTTGAGCCAATACGGGACTTTCATCCTCACCCACGAGCCTACGCCCGTAGGGAGCTTGGTTTTCATCAAGTTCGATCTTCCCCGTGCCGATAGGATGGTCCGAATCGAGATCATCGGCCATGTCGTGAGACAGGGCAACGGAAAGGAAGCGCTCGACGGAATTGTCGGCATGGGAGTCATGTTTGTATCCATACCGGAAGACCACGAGCGCTACTTGAAGGATTTCCTCAGCCGGCAGCTGATCGAACAGGGACGCCGGACGGGGCGAATCGGTGAGATACGTTTTCATTGCGACGACTGCCAAAGAATCCTTACAGCGCCCCAGTCCATGTCCGGTGTTTCGGTACACTGCGCGTGCGGGTGCCTCGTGACCGTCCCCTACGCGCAGCACCATCCCCTCGAAAACAATCCTATGCATGGATTTCAGATTGCAGGCTGCCGGATCGACACGGTGATCGGCAAAGGAGGTTCGGCCACTGTTTACAAAGCACACCATCTGACTCTCGACATCCCTGTGGCCGTGAAGATCCTTGACCGTGGTCACAGCCGCGACTCATCCGAGAGCGTGGAGCGCTTCATCCGGGAGGCTCGCGTGATAGCCCGCATCCGTCACCCCAACATTGTGATGGTTATGAACGCTGGTGAAGAGCACGGGCACCGGTTCCTTGTCATGCAGTATGTGCCTTGCCAAAGCCTCGGGGACATCCTTTCGAACGCGGGGCCTCTGTCGCTCAATGATTTCGTGTGGATATTTCTGCACATATGCCGTGCGCTCTCGGCAGCTCATCGCGGGTCCATCATCCACGGAGACGTCAAGCCGGACAATATCCTGATCTCTCGAGGCGGGACTGCTATGCTCGTCGATTTCGGGCTGGTCCGGCTGCTATCGGACCCTCGAGATAGTGCTCAATCCGAGCTGATCATGGGATCTCCACTCTATATGGCCCCCGAGCAGGTTACGGGCAAAGGCTCCATAGACCTGCGTGCGGATATCTACTCATTGGGAGCGACGATGTTCCACGCGCTGGTGGGCAGACCCGCCTTTACCGGGCTGAAAGCCGTCGAAGTCATGCTCAAACATGTGCATGAATCTCTGGTTCCACCGGCTGAAATTTCGACGCGCATACCGAAAGTGCTTTCAGACATCGTGGTGAAGGCAATGGCAAAACAACCTAGTGGGAGGTATCAATCCGTCGATCAAATCCACCAGGCCTTGACCAGGTTTTCGAAGGATTTGACCGCTCAAGAATTCAAGCCCTTGTCTCGGCTGTTGCGCCAAGGCACCAAAAGCCGTTGAGAGACGAGAGGAGCCCTGCCCATGCTGTCACGACCGCCAATCAGAGCGCGCGATTTTGTAAAGGACATCCGATCGGGCATGTCCGACGCGGAGTTGCTGACTAAGTACGATCTTTCTTGTGCTGGACTGGCTAAGGTCCTGGAACTCCTTGTTGAGCGAAAAGTCCTCAGCAGGATTGAACTGGACAATCGCCCGAACGCGGAAGAGAGCATCCCGGATGTCATCGACTTTCGAGAGACGGAGCGTATAAAACCTGCGTACGACATACCGGTATACGACGTTCAAGCGCCGCATGCGCAAGGTACTCTCCTTGACCTCTCAACCAAGGGGGTACAGATCTCGGGGATTCCCTCGGCCGTCGGAGAGACAAGAAGTTTTCGTGTGGGAGCGGAGTTCGGCGAGTTCGCTTCCTTCACGTTTCAGGCCCAATGCCAGTGGGTCGAAAAGGAAGGCGGGGCTCGTGCTCCTCTGCGTGCCGGATACCAGATCACAAGCATATCCTACGACGCGTTTCGACATTTGCAGCAGCTTATTCAGATCTGCAACGCACCCACGCAGATGCGCGTTTCATGGGACAGAGGCGACCCAAGCCGGAGGTGCTCAGGCGAGGGCCCGGATTTCGACAAGTTGTGATGCGGAATCAATTTCAGATGACAAAAACGGGCATGTTCGCGTGTCGGCCTGACACTGGCCCCAGGAGGATTATGTGATGAAAACTCAGGTTGAAGTCAAGGCGCTGGACGCTGTGAGGGATATCAGGTTGGGGCTGAGCGACCTCGCCTTGATGGAGAAGTATCGACTCACGGACAGGGGTCTCGGCAGCCTTTTCAGGAAACTTGTGGCCGCCGGACTTCTCAAAGTCTCGGAACTCGAGCAACGCGATCCTACATTTACCTCTACCATTCCGCTGAAACTGCAGGACTCTCCCAAACGGGTCTCCCGTTGATTGACCGTGCAGGCGCGGGGCCTTTGGCGGAAATGCGAAGATGGTCCCGCGCCGTCTCCCCATACGATCAAGACGCCTTTAGAGCGAAATCACTTGAGCCATGAACGCCTTCGAGTGTATTGTGCCCCACATGGCGCAGACGCCAAGATGCACATGGAGGCGAAGACGCTGCAGGTGGCTGCGGGCCTCCGTGCCTGTCATTTCACTTGTATGAAAGCGGACTGGTATATAAGTGTGCAGCCTTCTTGACGAATCAAGGCTAAGAAATCTCAGGGGATTCTTGCAGGCTTATTTAACCGATAGTATGTCTAGTGGATGGAATTGATGCTCCAAGCCCGGCTTGAAGCCAACCCGTGGGAGGCATGACGGAGCACGACCTGAAAGCATACGCCGCGTCCGGTCTCTTGGGATCGTGGCGTGACTGGACGACTGTTTCGGTCAATCGGAAGATTTTCCAAGCCGCGTTGTCCGTAGCGGTCATGGCCGGTGTGGTTTCGGTCGGTATGGTGGTGCGGGAAGTCACCATAGCGGCCTGGTTCGGGACGAGCGACGCCCTGGAAGCCTACCTGATTGCGATCCTCATACCCACGTACGTTATTAACGTTGTGGGCTCTGCATTCAGCTCATCGGTGATTCCTGCGTTCGTTCACGTGCGGGAGATCGAAGGTCGAGAGGCTGCCCAGCGCCTGTTTTCCCACATTATGACATTGAGCGTGCTGCTTCTCATGTTGGTGACCGCGCTCCTGGGGACAACGGGATGGTGGCTTCTGCCGCTGATCGGGTCCGCGTTTTCCGCGGAAAAGATTGCGCTTACACGAATCCTCTTCTTCCTGGTTCTCCCGCTCATAATGCTGAATGGTCTGAGTCAGGTTTGGTCGTCGGTGCTTAATGCGGGGGAGCGCTTCGTGCTTGCTGCGGTCGCTCCTATTGCGGAGCCCCTCATTGTAGTGGCCGCACTGTTCATTGCCGGCGATCACTGGGGAATATTTGCCCTTGCCTCAGGATCGCTTGTGGGGTGCGCAATTCAGACGACTGTTCTTGCCGCAGCCTTGAAGCGTTACGGGATGTTGCTGCAGCCGCGGTGGAACGGGATGGACCCAGGCACACACCTTGTCGTTCGTCAGTATCTCGTGCTGCTGGCCGGGTGCCTGATTCACAACAGCGCCCCTGTGATCGATCAGACTATGGCGGCCATGCTCGGCCCTGGGAGCGTCGCAGCGCTTAACTACGGGAATAAGGTGGTGGGCGCCTTACAGACTGTCGGAGCTATGGCTCTCGGCACAGCAGTAATGCCTTACTTCTCCCGGTTGAGCGCCTCCGGGGATTTGGAAGGGTTGCGTGACGTCCTGAGGACCTATACTAAACTCATCCTCGTGACGATAGTACCGATAACGATCCTGCTGATAGCGACATCGCAACCGTTGGTAAAGCTTATCTTCCAGCGAGGGGCATTCACGGCCGCAGACACGGATTTGGTCGCGCACGTGCAGGCGATGTTCCTGATACAATTACCTTTCTTCACATTGGGCATTCTCGGGGTACGTTTACTGAGTGCTCGATTTCGGAATCTCGCCGTCACCGGTATAGCCATTGTCAACATTACTCTGAAAATTGGACTGAATTACCTTCTCATGTCATTCATGGGAGTGAGCGGCATTGCGCTGGCCACATCCGCGGTGTACATGGCCTCCCAGGCTATGATTCTCGCGGCGGTTTCGAGGGACCGTCAGAAGAATGAAGAGGCGTCGAGTACTTCGCCTGCCCAAGCCCCTCGTCAAGATTAAGGGAGAACCATGCGGGCAATTGACTCAGGGCGGAATCCTCAAGACAAGGCGGGGCGGAGTTATTGGGATAATCAGTGGATTCTCCAAGTTGATCGCAGGATTCCTGGTGACGTCCGATCCTCGAGTCTGGGAAACCACGTGAACCATGCTTTCCATACCTATTTCCAGAATGTGTTCCGCAGGGGAAATCCGCATTCCGAGGAGTTATTGGAAATCGGTTGCGCCGGTTCATTCTGGCTTCCATACTTTGCCGCGGAATATGGGTTCAAGGTAACCGGCATCGACTACTCGGAGTTGGGATGTGAGTTGGCCAGACGAATGCTCGAACGACAGGCCGTCGAGGGAACCGTGCTGCTGTGCGATCTGTTTTCTCCGCCTTCGGATCTGGTGGAACATTTCGACTACGTGATATCATTCGGTGTTGTGGAACACTTTGAAGATACTGCGGATGCGATTCGAGCGGCTTCTCGGTTCTTGAAACCGGGAGGCCACATGATAACCATTGTGCCGAACTTGGCGGGTATCCTCGGATTCGCTCAAAGCGTTATTGACCGAGATGTCTGGAGAAAGCATGTCATCCTCAACCGGGATGATTTTGAGTCCGCTCACCTTCGTGCAGGCCTGCGCGTCTTGTCCTGCACCTATTTTCTCGCCGCTCATTCGGGGGTCGTGAATTTCGACTCCTGGAAACGCTCCGGTCACATGGGCTTTCTGGCTTATATCTTGGTGGCGGGAACGGGCTATTTTACCTCCTGCTGGTTTTGGGCGCTGGAGCGCGCCTTCGGGATTCCGAAGCCCAACCGAATCACGTCCCCGTACATTGTCTGCCTTGCGAAGAAATCTTAAGCGTCGCTCGCTGCAACGACTCGTTTATGGAAGTTGATAGATCGATTCGGAAATGCATTTACATAGCCGTCAGCGACGGCCTTGGATACGGTCCGGGCTTAGGTCCGGGCCGTACACGGCATATCGTATCGTTGGCGAGCGTAGCACCGGCAATTGTTGTGCACCGCCGTTTAAGAATGAGGATTTTATGGTTTCCCTTCGATGTCCGGCTCTATTCTCTCGTCAGCTGTTCTTATTACGAGAAACGGTCTCGATCCATTATGTCTCCCGACGTGCCTACGTATACTACAGGCATACGAGTGAGGATGGAGCGACGGCCATGCCGCACACGGTACACGAAACGACCAATCTTTGACGAACTACCATGCCTCGCCAAATTCGGAGCACAGTAGCTCATCTGAGCCCCATCTATCGGTATAGGGAGCATAGATTAGGTGTTTTCCACCACATGGGCAAAACCGAACGTGGTGTCGCCGAGTGCATCAGTCTTGCTTCCGAGCGACGTAGGTAACAATCCCATACCGTTTCAGGAGCTTCTCCACCAGCGCCACAGCCGGGCTCAACATAGCGTCGAGGCCGGCAAACGGATGGTCCAAGACGTAGCGCAATTTTGAGATGAGCGCCGGTTCGAGACCGCGTGCGGCAAGATACTCCGAGCAAGTGGGCTTGCGGTCAGCCCACTCGAATGGTCTTCTTTTCACATACGTGACCACGAAGTAGAATAGCCAATTGAGGGGTGCCGCACCGTACACATCGTCGTCGAACCGACAAGAGACAAGATTGAAACCATTGAGATTAAGGTACTGGCGCACGGTAGGTTCGGTGAAAAAATAAAGATGTCGCGGAATGTCTTCTTGATAGAGCTTCCGTGAATACAGGCTGTCAAAGTTGGTCACGAGAAAGACGAAATACCCTCCCGGTTGCAGCACGGACCGTGCCTTGGCAATGTAGCTCATTGGATCATGGACGTGTTCGAGGACGGCCCACATGGTGACCGCTCCGTAGCGGCTGCCACCTAGGTTGGCTTCGGGAAAAGGCACACGATACACGGGAAAGTCGCTAATGGGGGCTGCAGCCGGAGATACCTCCAGCCCTTCCACCGTCCACCCGAGGCTTTTCATGAACCGTGGAAAATCACCGTTCGCGCAGCCTACATCGAGCAGATACCGTTGCGTCGCGGGTACGGCTTCGAGATATGCGGCCTCTCTCCGATACCTCTTCCGGTGGAATTCGACATTTTCTCGAAAATAGTTGTAATAGGCCGCTGGGTAATACTTCCCAATTTCTTTCGGCGTGGGGCGGGGATTGACAAAGCCGAGGCCACATTCCTTGCATTCGACGACGGTAAAGAACTCCTCTGGATTGAATAAGCGATCCGGCATGGAGTACACAACCGTGTGCCGATCACTTCCGCACAGGTTGCAAGTTACCGTTTCCATCGGGAAATCCACCACGATCCAGAACAAACTCGCATTAATTACAGAACCCCTGCTAGCCTGAGTTTAAAGGTCATTCTCCTGCTGAGAAGCCTCTCCCCAAGATGCGTCCACCCTGGCAGCGCACTGCGTATGAACGCCTTTACCAACGAAGTCTTTAGGCCACCCCAATGTTCGGATGAATGATCGCCCATGATCACCAGTCCATCTCCGCCTCCGCTTCACACGCCACTGCTTCGAATCAAAGAAACCTGCCGCCCCGTCTCAGAACAATGGGCCGTTACAGGCGGTTCTTCGCTTCAACAAATGAACGCGGCCCGCAGGCGTTATGGCAAAAAGAACTCTCGACCGACAAAGTGCTTGTGAAAGGAAGCTTTCCTCGCAGTCGTTGGGATCCGCCGCCATCCCATACATTGCTTATTTAATTAATTTTACCACTGTTGGATGTTGGTGTCAACGCTGTGTCATCGCTTGTTCGCTCCAATTCTGCAGGTACTGGAAGGCTTGACGGGCTGCATCCACGGCTGCGTGCTCGTACGTATAGAGTTCGACGGTTACGAAGCCCAAGTAGCCGCTCGCCTGGATGGTGTTCAGCACGTTCGGCAGGTCGATGACTCCTGCGCCGAGCATGAGATGGTGGTGCCGTCGCGTTGCGGCAATGTCCTCCAGGTGGAAGTGATGTGCTACCCCCTTCATGCTCCGCACCAGCTCTGAGAGATCCTCTCCCACGCAAAAGAAGTGACCGACGTCGAAATTCATGCCAAAGACGGCAGGATCGAGTTCGCGGTACAGCTGCAGGAACTGGTCGCTGTTCTCAATGAGTAGGCCGGGCTCAGGCTCGATGAGGATGCGGATTCCTTTTTCTCTTGCCAGCCCCTCCACCGCGGCCAATCCCTCGCGATACAAACCGAGCGCTTCGTCAGGTCTCATGTCCTCCAGCGGCCCACCCGGTTCGGTGGAGATGTTCCGAGCGCCCAGTTTGTCTGCGAGGTCGATGCAGCGAAGTGTGTAATCGACCCGTTTGGCTCTCAGGGCGGGATCTTTTTCGATCCAGGATGGATGGTACGTATCGCCGTCCGCGTGGTGCATGAATGCGTTAATATTGGATATTTGAAGGTGCGCTTCTTTCAGTGCGGATCGAATTTCGCTGATATCGGCATCGGTCAGATGAAGGGGATATGCATGAGGGACGTCCGCCATGATTTCAATCCCTTCGTAGCCTATGGACGAAATGGTCTCGATGGCTTCCAACAGGCTGCACCGCAGGAAGGCATTGGAACTGAACGCGAACTTCATCTTATTTGAGTTCCTTCTTGAGACTGAGAGCAGGGCGCAAAGCCAAATCCGGTTATTAACCCCATGCCGCCCCACGTGATTGAAAAGGAGGCAGGCTCTCGAGATAGTGCAAGGCTTCCCTCGCTGCTGCCTCCGCTCGATGAGGATACGTGTACAATTCCACGGTGGCGAACCCGTCATAACCATGCCGGGCGAGCGCATCGAAAAGCGCGACGAAGTCCATCTCTCCCGTGCCCGGAACCAGATGATAATGCTTTCTGCCTCGGATATCCTCGATGTGGACATGAAAGATCCGTAACGACAGCCCCGCGATCACGCTCTCGACGTCTTCCCCCAACACGTGGCTGTGGCCGAGGTCCAGGTTGGCGCCCAAATACGGTGACCCCAGCGTTTCGATCAGCGCCGCAAGCTCTTCGTATCGCTCCACGAGAAGACCCGGTTCGTACTCGATCCCAATCCGGATGGACTTGTCCTCGGCGTAGCCAAGAAGCGTTTGAAGCGATTCTTGCAGGAAGCGCAAGGATTCATCCGGGGAAGATCCCGGTACCGGCCGGCCTGACGTCAGACTGACGCAAGGAGCGCCCAAAGCCTCTGCCAGATCAATGCACTTCTTCGAGTAACCGATGCGCCATTGTCGCAGGGCTGGGGCAGGGTTGGCGAGAGATGGCTCGAACAGAGGTTCCCAGAACTGTCTCCCATAAAATCCTATAGCGGTGTTCGCGTTGATGTTTGCAACGCTCACGCCGGTTCGGTCCAGAATTCTCTTCAGATTATCCAAATCGGAAACGGTGACCGAGTCCGCGTACAGGTGCGGGATATCCGCCAATAGCTCAACCCCTTCGTAGCCAATGCCCGCAATCGTTTCGACCGCATCAAAAACCGAGAGATTTACAAACGCGTTGGTGCTGAACGAGAGCTTCACGGCCGCCCCGCTGGTGTTCCCTTTCCATACCTCACTCGGTCCGCGTACTCGGTCAACATCCTGAACTGCTCGTAGAGTCGATGCTCGGCAACGCCTATAGGGTCCTTGAAATAGCATGCCAAGTGCGGCAAAAGGCCGGCCTCGCCCCGCCTCTTGGCCAATTCGGCCCACCTGACCAAGTCGAGAACCAGAGGGGCGGCGAGTAGGGAATCGTATCCTTGCCACACAAACTGCACGGACATCTTGGCCCCGAGGAAGCCTTTGAAGTGGATAAAATCCCACGCGGTTTTCTGATCCGAGAGAGACGGCACGTAATTGATATGGACCTGAGAATGAGGGCTGTATCCGAGGATCTTCGACAGCACGGCATCTTTGGTGTGGATTTTTGATTCCTTGTTCTCCGGATGATCCAGCATGCGACCGTCGAGGTTTCCTAGAATGTTGAACCCTTCCCAGCTCATGACTTCCAGGTTCCTGCACATGAACATGGGGGCAAGTGCAGACTTCACGAGAGTCTCACCCGTTTTGCCGTCATTGCCCATCACCGGCACACCCTCTCGTTCCGCCAGGGCCACCAAGGAAGGAAACAAGGCCCCGGTCGACGGCGTAAAGTTAATGTACGGACAACCTGATCGTATGGCTGCATACGAATAGATGGTGCTGGCGCGCACTACCGAGCTGTCATTGCGGTCGAGACAGGACTCGAAAACGGAGAGATCTCGGTGGCATTCCCTCACTTCCAGCATTGGCTCCGTCGAAGCCAGATTCACCACTACTAATTCGTCAAGGCCCTTTTTTCGTTTGAAGTCTTCCAGGCTAGCGGCTATCCGAGCGATCTCCTCCCGAATCGAGAGTGCTCGTGAAGACGGCGCCACTGCGAGGCTCTCGATGGCTACTCCGCAGTTCGTGGCAGTGCCCGGAACGATATCCGACTCCATGAGGGCGAGGTCAGGCTTCACAGCGTTCAGAAGCGCCGGGTCGATCGCGCCGCTTTCGCGGGTGATTTGCTGAGCGGTCTCGCGCAGGCCCCCCACACGGACGTCGCAGCCTCCGAACTCCATCTTTTCGACGGGCACGAAGCCGAGATCCGAAAATGCCTCGGTCGCTGTAATCATGCCCGTCGGAGCGGTAAGTCCTTTGCGAAGCGCCAGCGCTCCCAGAATGACGGTTGTGGAGACAGACCC
>JAIWNO010000261.1 GCA_020216785.1 Desulfomonile sp. | reverse complement strand
CAGGACGCCGATAAGCCAAACGCCGATGGTCCGAGCGCTTGACCGTGCGTCTCGAAAAGGAGATGAAATGGTTTCTGACGGCATTTCTGTGGACTTCCTGCGGACGTCGTTCCTGTCATTTGGCCGGTAGTTCTTTCGACACCTCAAAGAGGTTGCCTCCCGGCAATGATTCCCACGCAGTAGTACTGCCGGATGGTAAGAACCTCCTCAAACCCCGCGTCTTGCCACCATTGCCGCTTCTCATGACTGTATGCGAAATAGTGGAACTCCTTTTCTGCGCTCAATTGCTTCATCTCGTTTATGGATTCGGCGGTCATGAATCCTTTCGCGACAAATTCATCCTCAAGCTTGGCCATCTCTGCAAAGTAGAGCTGGTGGAGGATATCACCTCCATATCCCTCCGCGGCAATCATCCACCCGCCCCGTTTGATGATCCGACGCACGTTTCTCAGGAATCGCTTGTACTGGTCGAACGGCAAATGTTCCAGCACAAAGGTGGAGACTGCGACATCCACAGGGGTGTCGAGCCGGCGACTCTGCCAGCCGCTGTCACCCAGGTTCGCGTGAACGAAATCTGCCTTGACATCTGCCAGCTTTGAACCGGCCAGCGCGAGCATCTTCATTGAACCGTCGAGACAACAAAACCGCGCGCGGGGAAGAAGTCGAGCAATTGTCAGCGTTGTATTGCCGGTTCCACATCCCAAGTCGAGAATACTCACGGTATCGCGACCCTCGCAGACGTGAGCAGTGAAGCCGGCGACTATGCTTAGCATCTCCGGATACTTGGGGATGCAACTCTGCTGGTACAGGTCGTAAACAGGGGCCTGAAAATCGAAAAACTCTACAGTATCCTTCATGTTCTTAACCGCGGTGCAGCTCGAAAAGCTCATTACAGTCTGTTCAGCGCCTTCTTTCCGATGTCTCTACGGTAGTGCACGTTTTCCCAGGTGATCTTCCCCACCGCCTCGTACGCCTTGTCGATCGCGGCTGCGATCCCGTTGCCTCGGGCCGTAACTCCAAGCACTCGGCCTCCGCTGGTCACGAAGCCATCGCCGGCCAGGCGCGTCCCCGCGTGGAAGACCTTGACTCCGTCGAGGCGTTCCGCCTCAGCAATCCCCGAGATGGGCTTGCCTTTGGCGTACGAAGCGGGATAACCGCCGGATGCCATCACGACGCACACTGCGTCTTCGGGTTCCCATTCGATTTCGCAGGAGCGGAGATTGCCGTCAATGGCAGCGAGCATCAGCGGCACAGGGTCGGACTTCATACGCATGAGCAGCGGCTGAGCTTCCGGATCCCCCATGCGTGCGTTGAATTCAAGCACCTTGATGCTGCCTTGGTCGATCATGAGCCCCGCGTACAGGAAGCCGACGTACCGGCTGCCCTGCTGCGCGAGTGCTTCCACAGTAGGGATCATAACGCTCTTCATAATAATGTCGTGGATCTCGTGGGTCACTACAGGCGCGGGTGAGTATGCGCCCATTCCTCCAGTGTTGGGGCCTTTATCGTCGTCGAATATCGGCTTGTGATCCTGTGAGCTTGCCAGGGGCAGGACATACTCACCGTCGGTGAAGGCAATGAACGAGGCTTCCTCCCCGGTGAGACATTCTTCGATCACGACTCGGTCGCCTGCCTGTCCGAACGTACGCTCTTTCATGATCAAGGCAAGTGCTTCCAGTGCCTCTGCCTGATCTTTGCACACAAGCACGCCTTTGCCGGCCGCAAGACCGTCCGCTTTGACCACAACAGGCCCAGTGAGCTCTTTGAGATAGGCGGCAGCTCGATCATAGTCGTCGAAGACCTCGAATTCGGCAGAGGGAACCCCATGCTTCCGCATAAGGTTCTTGGCGAAGACCTTGCTCCCCTCGATGAGTGCGCCTTTCGCTGGCGGCCCGAAGACCTTCAGACCCGACTGTGTGAACACATCAGCCAACCCGTTGACGAGTGGTGCTTCAGGTCCGACGATCACGAGGCCGACCTTCTCGGCAATCGCCAAGTCCAGAAGCGACGGAATGTCTTCAGCCGACACGTTTGCGAGTCGACATTTCGGTTCCCGCGCGATACCCGCGTTGCCGGGAGCCACGATGACCTCACTCACCTCCGGAGATTGCGCCACCTTCCATGCGAGTGCGTGCTCACGGCCTCCTGAGCCGACAAGAAGGACTTTCATCTTACTTCCCTCCCTGGCCGGGGCGGCCCCAGAGTCCTCGCCTTTCTTTCTTGGCTTCCATTTCCAGTTCGATGTAAGGCCGCACGTCGAAATCCTTTTCATTGCGATCGATGCGTGCGAGGCCTTGGCGGATCATCCGCGCGTGCATGTCCTCCCCGGACAAGAGTACGAACCCGGCGTCATCGCCCGCGGGTGTCTTGCCGAGAGGCTTCAAGCGAACCCATTTGTCCTGCAAGGTCTGTGTAAGCAGATCCCGTGCCGCCTGAGCTTCAGATTCCGGTACGTCAATCCCGGCGAGCACGAACTGGATCGTTTTTCCCGAGCCTGTGAGAACAAGTCTCTTCGGGTCGACAATCCGCTTGACCTGCCACAAATACTCACCACCCTCCATAGGGGGCCTGCTGATGAAGTAGAGATAGAGCACCACGAGGACGCACAGTCCGCCGAACCCCACCCACATCTTCCACTCGCCCTGAAAACGCACTTTAGCCACTTCAGGCACTCCTGATCAGTTAACGTACAGCATGAGATCGGATAGTAATCGATCTCGATCCGACAGTCGGTCCTGACATTCCGCGACTGCTTGAGCCTGCGGAATCGATGCCTCAGGCAGGATCAGAAGATTACATGCTCTCGAAGGACTCAGCCTGTCTGGTGAGCGACTCCTTGGCGCTTTCGAACACCTCTTCGGCCTTGCGTTGATCCGGGCCGATGTAGAGGTGTATCAACCTGCCGTCCGGCGCAGACCTCAAAATTACCGTGAAGTCGTCGGATTCGAGCTGGACGAGCTTCACGAACGCGCCGTTATCACCGTGAACTTCCTTGGCTATCTGGAACATTTTTTGACTATAGCACAAAACACCGGCAGACAAGCCAAAATGTTCTCCTCTGGCAATCATACACTTATCCGGCGCTGGAGATACCGGCGGGGACGTCATTGCGAGCCCGCTGAAAAAGTGGGGGAAGCAATCTCTGTCCCTGACAAAGGGATTGCTTCATCGCTCCGCTCCTCGCAATGACACGATTGATCGCAGGAGTCCACGGGAAACCGAAGAGATACATACACCGCGTCGGGCTTTGCAGCGGGTCTTTTTTTGGTTATACTGCCCGTGAGAAAAAACGGTTTTCCGCTTGGAGGGTGCCCCGGGTATGCATCAGGTCAATCCAATTATCGAAACCAAGGACCTTGTCAAAGACTATTACGACGGCGGAAACGTCATCCACGCAATTAAGAACGCCAGTATCAAGATCTACCCCGGCGAAATGGTTGGGATCATGGGCCCGTCCGGATCCGGTAAGTCCACGCTGCTATACGTGCTGGGCCTTCTCCATCCTCCGACGTCTGGGACCTATCTCTTCAAAGGCGAGAATATTCTCAACTACACTGCCGAAGAGCAGGCTGTGTTCCGCAACAAGGAACTCGGCTTCGTATTCCAGAGTTGCGACCTGCTGCCGAATTCCACCGTGTTCGAGAATCTGGAGCTCCCCCTGGTGTATGCAGGAGCGGACCATCGGACGCGGCGCCAACGAATCCTTGATGCGCTTGATCGGGTCGGGCTCTCGCATCGGGTGGACCACTGGTCGAATCGCCTTTCCGGCGGTGAGCGTCAGCGGGCGGCAATCGCACGGGCGCTGGTGAACAACCCGTCGCTCATCCTCGGAGATGAGCCGACCGGCCAGCTCGACCAAGAGAACACCGACGCGGTGGTCGCCCAGTTGCGTGAGCTCGCGGCACAAGGATTCACCGTGGTGCTCGTGACCCACGAGGATGACATAGGCCGCGCGTGCGACCGTATCATTCGAATCCAGGACGGGACAGTGATTTCTGAAGGCTGGGACGACGCGACCATCAGTTCTCACGTCCTGGAGGGACTTTCCTGAGCCTTCTGAAGCAATTCTCGCAATTAATAGAGATTGACTCGTGGGTAGCACTGCCGGACAAGCCGGCAGTGTATTTCCGTTCCGCGTTAATGTCTGAGAATCACAATAGGTCCCAAATAAGGGGTGAAGTTGATAATCCGCCGGCATGACGACCGGCGGCTACCAATCTTCAGTTAGCGCTTGGGGAGCCGGGAGTCTGTCTCAGCAATCGCGATAGCAATCAGTGCGTGTTGAGTTACTTTACGGGCCGCTCTTTGGAGATACCGAGCGCCCAGCGCTCTCGACGGACCGCAGACGACTCGGACGGGCTGATCCAGCTTAGGGCCTTGGTGGTGCAGCCCGTCACGCAGGCGGGCTCCAACCCTTCATCCACCCTATGTTTGCAATAATGGCACTTGAACGCGGTGCCTGTTTCATAGTTCCACTGCGGAGCACCCCACGGACATGCGGTGATGCAAGCCTTGCAGCCGATGCAGATCTCCTTGTCAACGAAGACTATCCCATCTTTGGCACGCTTCTGCATTGCGCCGGTAGGACAGGCGGATACGCACCACGGCGTTTCGCAATGGAAACACGGCATGAAAATGAACTGGATCCGCGGGACATCCTCCTTGACCGTGGGACCGACCGGGATGATCTTGCAGAAGCTCGCGCCGACCGGCACGTCGTTTTCCGTCTTGCAGTGCAGCTCGCATGCTCGACAGCCGATGCACCGCATTTGATCCTGATATATATAATATTGGCTCATTGTATGGACTCCTGATTTTCAGTGACGTCAGAGCTTCTTCACGCGGACGAAGCACTCGGTGATGGGACAATTGCCGCCGATCGTCATGGTGAGCAGCCCTTTCATAAGAGTGTTGTCCCGCATACCCTTTTTGTACGCACGCGTTTGAGCCGGCACCTCACGTCCGTACCCGTGCAACGTGTAAACAACTTCCGGATGAATAAATGGCGTCACCGAGGCGCGCACCGTCTGAGCAACCCCTTCCACTGAGACTTCCACCATGTCGCCGTCCGCGATACCGAGTTTTTGCGCTTCGATGGAATTTATCCAAAGGGTATTCTCCGACTGAACTTCATTGAGATACAGGTTGTTGAGCGACGTTCCCTGCGTATGCACCGCTATTTTGCCGGTGATCAGGCGGAAATGGCCTTCCGGCGGCTTTGCGGGACTCTCATACGGCGGGAATGAGGGGATGCCGTTTTCTTCGAGCATACTCGAAACGAGTTCGATCTTCTTTGAGGGCGTCTTGAACTTCAGGCCGTCTTTGCGATCCCAGAGGATCTGCCCTTTGGACAGGTCGACGTACCCCTTGCGCTCAATATCCTCCTGGGTGAAATCCATGTCTTTGAGCTGGTAAGCAATAAGCTCTTCGATCGTCTTATACGGAAAGTACTTTCCGACACCGAGGCGTTTTGCCAGTTCTTTGAAGATCCACCACTTGGGTTTGCTGTCGTATCTGGGCTCTACTGCCTGCTTGCGTATCCAGAGAGCGGGCTTCGGACCCTTCTTACAGATCAGCGGGTCGGTGCGCTCGAGGTAGGTGGACTCGGGAAGCACCACATCGGAAACCCACACGGTGTGACTGTAGTTCACATCGATGGTGAGTAGCAGATCCAGCTTCTTGATACCTTCCAGGAACGCGTCCGGATCCGGCAGCGAAGACAACGGATCGTACCGGTAACAGATGAAACCTTTGACCGGATACGGATCTTCGTTCATGATCGCGTACGGGAGCATCTGCGCGCAGCCGTAATCCGCGGAGAGATGCTTGTATTTCCAGCCAACACCGTCGAACCGTTTCTTGTCAACCTTGGGAATTCCATCCATGAGCGATTTCAGCGGCTTATGTCCTGCGTCTGCTTCACCCTTGGAAAACAGCAGCCCGCCTTTGGCTTCATATCCTCCCATGAGCGCCTGGAGGATATACACCGAACGGCGGAAGTAGAAATCCTGCGATGTCCATGCGGCCATCCAGCCGGGGTGGAAGATGACGGACGGTTTGGCTTCAGCAGCCTCATGAGCCACCGCAATGATCTGTTTCGCGGGAATGCCGGTTTCCTGCTCGGCCCATTCCGGAGTATAGGGTTCGACAAACCGGGTCAGTTCCGCCATTCCAGTGACCCAACGCTCCACAAACTCCTTGTCGTACAGGCCGCCCCGGATGATCACATTCAGAAGCGCCAGGTTGAGCGCGTAGTCGCCGCCCGGCCGTATAAGAAGGAAACGGTGCGCCTTCGCTGCGGTGTAGTTCCACCGTACATCAACGTGGGTGAACTTCATGCCCCGCTCGAGGGCGTCGATGAAGTCCTTGGCTTCCTTTGTGCCGATGGACTCCAGGATGTTGCGGCCATACAGAACGATGTAGTTGCAGTTCTTGTAGTCGTAGGCCACGGTATTGCGCCGATGGCCGGTAAGGACATTGTGCGCGTTGTGCACGCTGTTCGAGCACGACGCGTGGTGGTTGAAATAGTTCGGCGACCCCAGCGCCCTGATGAACGCCTTCTGCATTTCCGTGAACGGGCCGCCTCGATCGCCGAGGACGAGGCTCTCGCCGCCATACTTCTCAATGATCGATTTCAGCTTGTCAGCGGTGTAATCCAGCGCTTCTTCCCAGCTCACCTTCCGCCATTTGCCCGAGCCGCGATCTCCTGTGCGGATCATCGGGTGTTGCAGGCGCTCGCTGTCATTCTGAAAAACCTTGCCGGCAGCGCCCCTCGGACAGAGGTAGCGGCCCCCGAGGATGTGCGGATTCCCCCAGATATGTTTGACTGCGCCGCTTTCCACTTCCACCTCGATGGGACATCGAACGGTGCACATGGTGCAGACGCTGTAGACTTTCTTGACTGACGACTCCGACATTCTATCCTCCGTTGGATCAATTCCCTTGCTCACGGAAATCACCAAGCAGATTTGTCACGTGATTTCCTTTTGGACGGGTTTCGCCAGGTCCTCGAAGCGCTTCATCCGCTTGGTCTGGGCCGTAAACGCATCCAGCACCGCTCTGACTCGACCGAAATACGGCAACCGGTGCCGGAGCCGTCGCAGGCACAGGTACGCGGCCGCGTACAGCGGTACGAAGACCGCGGCGTACCCCACGGTGAAGTCGGTAAACGCGAGGCGGAATTCCACCTCGGCAAACCGGGACCCCATCCACGTGAGCGCAATGAACACCGGCCACAAGAAGGCTGCGGACACTGCGATCTGCATGAAAAAGGTCCTGCCGAACGCATCGTTGGCCAACTTGTTGGACGCCCTGAATGCTGCTTTATCACTCGCTGCGATGGCATCCACCGACATATTCTGGTACTTCACCATCTCCTCCGTGGCCTTTTCCAGATGACGGCGGTTCACCAGAAGCCCCGCGGTGGTGGTCAGCTCGCCCAGCATCACCGCGAGGAATGCGAGCACAAACGTGCCGATGAGAAAATCGACAAACGTGTACCCCGTCAGACGGTAGAACCAGATCAGATAAGGGTCAATCGCGATAAGCAGCGAATGTGTTTCCATGATCTGCTGTCTCGATCTGTGGGCTCGCTTACGCAGTACACGTGTGCCGACTTTGTGTACGGGTCCGAGGAGGACTGCCGTCGCTCGCCGGACGCGCTCTCTTCCTGTGCCGAACCAGGCTTGCAGTAACGCAGCTCCAAAATGAAGTCAGCCACGCGCAGAGCGTGGCGTTTTCGTAATCGGGGCCTCATGCGTCACCGCTTAACCCAGCGGCGCATACTTTGAAATTACATGCCCGGAACTATTGAATATCCGAGGAATCCCTTTGTAGTATAACCGAGTCCGACGTAAATCGCCAGCACCACAAAGATCCGCTTCAGCCAGATGTCCGGGATGTACTTCGACGTCATGGGGCCCGCGATGGACCCAAGAAAGATGCCGATGAGTTCCACGCCGATGAAAAGCAGGTCCACCGGTATGCCCTTGAAAAACATATATGAAAAGATCGATGTGATCATGCTGACCAGCACTGCCAGGGCCGAGGTCCCGGCCACGATGTACATAGGCAAGCCTGCGATGGACGTGAGAAACGGAACGTAGAGAAAGCCGCCGCCCACTCCGATGAACGCTGAGATCGCCGCGATGACGAACCCGCCGATGATCGGCCAAACAGGATTGAACGAGAACTCAACACCGTAAAAGGTGAACACGATCCTGGTGACACCCCAACTGACAACGCGGACACCACCATCCACGCCGCCACTGCCCTCTTTTTTGATGTGCTCACGCTCGAAAGCCGCTGCCGCTTCTTTTGCGGCTTTCTTGCTTCGTTGGCCCCTTTCGGTAGTCTCATAGAATAGGAACCCGCCGATAATGAAGACGATCAGGCCGAAGATACCGACATACTGGCTAAGGTTTATCTTTCCCGCGGTCAAAACCGGGATGAGGTATGCGCCAAGGATGCCGCCGCCCGCGAGGCACACGCCCAAAGGAAGAACCAGACGCCCCATGCGGTAATACGTGAGGGACGAGATGAACGCGGACAAGCCGACCAGATACTGGTTGCTGGTCCGGATGGAGTCGGTAATGAGCTTGTTCAATACCGGGCTCGTTTCCTTAAAAAGTCTCCCGTAATCGGCGAGACCGAACACCGTAATGTGTCCTACACCGGCCATGATACCGCCGAATGCCCCAACCGTGGAAAAGATCCAGCCTACCCAAACCCCCCAAAGGATGCCGTAAAGCCAAAAAGGTGAGGGAGCGCCGGGAATACCCAGGAAGCCTTTCGGCGCATCGGGGTTAATCATGCCTTTTCCCGTGCCCTGCGGTGTCTTGGCGATTGCGTCCTCCAGCTTGCCCGCTTCCGCCGGACAGGCAATCATCAGGGCCGTGATGACTGCCGCCGCAATCAATAGACCGATCACAAGCCAGTTCTTCTTATACATTCATGCCTCCTTCTGCGTATTCGAAACCATGATCGGAAGCCGATAGCTCCCGTATGCGACTCACGCTCAGCCCCTTGAGCGCTCCGTGCTCGGGCATCCAAGGAGTGCTCGAACTCTTGATTCAATGGTTTCCAGATCGACAGGCTTTGCCAGGAAATCGTCTCCCAAAGCGATATCAGTGATCTGATCGGGTACATAGTCCGCAATGGTCATGATCTTCAACCGCTCATTGCCGGCCTTCAAGAGGGCAGGCAATCTCCGGCTCCATAGGGACCCTGCTTTCAAATGGATAATGGCCAAGTCGGGGTCGCCCAACTTTGCAGCCTCAATGGCCTGATCGTGATCAGAGACCGAAACTACACTGTGACCGCCGAGTTCGAGAAGCCGTTTGAGCAAGAACCTGGAGTCGGTGTCCTCATCAACGACCAATACGTGCGCCACCGTCGATTACCGTTTTTCCTCGGATTGAGTGTCTTAATGACTGCTTGTCAGCCTGTGTGTCCTCCGGGAACGAAGTTTTAATGACCGGCAGAATGCTTTTCCCCTTCGGAGGTTACATGCCAAGCTGGGCGATTTTATATCCGAAGCACTCTGCCGGTCATACCCGGCGGATCGCACAGTCATTCAGATTTGAGCAAAATACGTGCCAATAGGAAATGATGGTCGCATGAGCGTGAAACTGCCCCAACTCTGCCCTATATCGACGGGTGGATTCCGCAAAGGGTCGAGTTCAACTTTCGAAGAACCGCAATGAAAACGCGACATCGGCGAGATGCGCCAACAAAGGTATCACAACAATATCCGACAGTTAGCGATGCTGGTCAGAAAAGTTGCACTGCAATAATTTTATTGCACCTAGTCTGACGATATGTCACGTAAGCCTTCACTTATGTGCGGCAAGGGAAGGGCAAGGCAATAGGTAGGGGCATGAGGGGCTCGAGATTAATCGTTTGAGCTGCGCCTTTACAGCTCGAATCAAGGGGGATTAGGTTGAGAAAACAAGACCGCAAAGGGACCTGCTTTTCGATCGCGGGCCAGGAGGCCCTGGGC
>JAIWNO010000322.1 GCA_020216785.1 Desulfomonile sp. | reverse complement strand
CCCCTTGGTATCGTAAGAGGAACATCACCTTCTCGGACATGCTCGCTGCCGCACGACGCAGTCATTTCATCCCGGGAATTTCGCGCGAGCCCGGCAAACACCACAGCTCGCCCAAAATCATGCCGGCGCGCTTCACACGCCGACCAGAAGCCTACCAAAGGGCAAAACTATAGATTTCTGGGTGCGTATCGCAGTTGAGACAGGCACTCCAGAAGGATCAATTTTTCGGACTTGGACAGGGCGTGAAATGCTTCGCCGTTCCACAATTCCATGGGGATGAGGATGAAGCCTCCTTCCCGCCTGGCTTTCATGCGGCGTTCGCTGCGCCACTCTTGAAGGGTTTTTGGTGTTTGTGTGTGTCATGGTTTCCTCCGTCGGGGGAGCTACAGACGGATTCGCCGCTCTTGCCCCCCAGCCTTATGCTAAAATCCGTACAGCAGCCGCTCTGTACGCCTTTTGTCCAGAAAATCTTCTCCGAATACCGCGTCAGTTGCTTGGAAAAGGGCTTCGAGTTTGTCAAAGCTTGCCTTCATGTATGCGAAATGCTCCTCCCAGACCGTGAACCAGCGGCTGTCGAGCACCGTCTCGCCCGCTCGATCCTGCTGCGTCTCGAACAATCCGTGGGATTGGTACAGGGCCAGCATGTCTGGTTCATGCGAGTGTACTCTTGAAATTCCGCTATGGTCTTGAACTCGCTCATCGGTCTTTCTCCTCCTTTGCCTCTCGGGCGAGGCTGAATGCTTCTGCAAGACCGTATCCGTACTCGATGAAATCAACCGCCCTTTTCAACTGCGCGATGTCGCTCTCGGTAAAGAGCCGAGCCTCGGTGTCGCCAAGTAGTGCGGTGTGGCGGGTCTTGAAGTGCCCGAAATCCAACCACCGCTTGAGTTTGGCGGGATTGAGGTCGAGCTGCCGCGCCACGGCCGTGTAACTGTAAAACGTACTCATGCTTCCTCCTTGCGGACCTTGATTGCCGAATGTGTCCACTCAGCGTCGTCCTAATGAGCAAGAAGGAGGGAAGTTAAATCTGTCGGGATGCAGGCAGGGATGACCCTATCGCAGGAACGGTGAATTACTCAGAAAAAGGCCGGGCGGAATTGCCGGGCAGTATCATGGTAGGCTTGGGGTGGTCTTTAGAGAGAAGGCGCGCCCGAAGCCCTGAGCGAGAATCCTGGGGGCATTATCTTCACCAGAAGCGCTGTTTTAGCCGCTGAACCGACCGTCCTACCGACACCGTTGCTCAATTGTTCTGCTTGGGAGGCACGCTCCCAGGATTAGCCAGACGCGCTCTGAGCGATTTTATTATTTCGGTAGGGGACAGGTGCGGGGGTTTTTGGGAAATTCGGAATATTTTCTGGGAATTTCCTGCACGTGCGTCCGCGCATCTCCCTTCTTTTCTATATCTGAGGGTTAGAGGGTCATTCTTGAGGGATGACCTGATCAAAGAAACGGAGGTGTACGCATGAGCAACAACGGATTCGTCATGTTGGTGCTGGTCTTGGCCCTGCTCTACCTCATCAGCCCTGTGGACGTGATCCCGGATCCGATTCCGGTGGTCGGCTGGGTTGACGATACTGTGGTGGGGATCGGAGCAGGAGCCGCAGCTTTGGCCGCGGGCCGCAGGTAGGAGGCGAGCATGAAACCCTCGGACATAGGGATCGTGGTTCTCATCCTCTTACAGGCGACCGTGCAGGCGCTTAAACTTATTGAAAAGTGGAATCTACCCACAGAAAGGAGCGTCAGATGAGCGCAAACGCATTCAGAGAGGACGAACTGGTGAGCCGCAAGGTCAAGGTCGGCAACGAGTGGCAGACCCGGATATTCCCGGTAGTCGGCGGTCGGCTCCGCCTGGCCCATGAGGAAAACGGCAGCGTCAAGACCGAGATGGTGTCCTGGGATGGTCAGTACGCGATCTTCAAGTGCGCGGCCATCACCACCAAGGGCGAATTCGTGGGGTACGGTACTGCCAATTCCCAGCGTGATGCCCGGCTTGCAGAGAGCCTCATCGAGTTGGCAGAGACGAGGAGCATTGCCAGGGCCTTGAGGTTTGCCGGGTACGGCTTGGAGTACACCGGAGCAGAAGAGGTGTCTCACGTTCCCGGCAATGAGGCTGATCAGGAGCGAACCGGCGGCAAGGAGATGCCCCGGGTGGTTCCGGACGGCAAAGGCAATGAAAAATTAGCGCAACGTTGCACTAATTATGTAACCTTTCCGGCCGAAAACACCGAAGCGCAAGATTGCGCTCCGGCAGCGAGTGAATCAAAATCGCAACATTGCGGAATTGGTCGGGCGACCACGGCACAAGTGAGGGCGCTCCATGCGCTCACCCGCCGGGCACGGTACGGACAGGACGACATCGACTCTATGCTCCAGCCGCTGAACGCCTCGACCTTCCAAGACCTCACCCGAGAAGCAGCCTCGCAGCTCATCACCTACCTGCAGCAGGAAGTCGCCGCGTAACTAATCACACAACCACAACCATGACGATGAACGGGCGGGACGGGAGAGGTCTGTACGCGTTCCGCCCCCTAAACCACAGCGACTGGCGCGCAAAAACGCGCGGGTTGTGATGAAGGAGAAGAAGATGAACCCCAACCATGAAAAGCCGCATCTGAGCTATTCCGCGATCTCCACGTACCTGACGTGTCCGCTGAAATACAAGTTCCACTACATCGACCAGCTTCCACCAGCCTTCACATCGTCGTCGCTCGCGTTCGGCTCCGCGATCCATGAAGCGGTCGGCGCGTTCCTCCAGAGCCACCTGGAAGGCGACCTGCTGAGGTACGATCAGATCCTGGACGTGTATGTGCAGGCGTGGAAAGGCTTCACCGACAACCCGATCCGGTACTTCAACGGCGACAACGAGAGTTCCCTCTTTGACAAAGCCCACAGCCTGCTCCGCGTGTTTTACGCCTCGTTCGATCCGAGCACTGAAGTGCTGGGCGTGGAGGAGTTCTTCGAAGTTGACCTCGACGGCGTGCCCCCGCTCATCGGGTACATCGACCTCATCGAGCAATCACCCGACGGCACCATTTGGCTCGCGGACCTGAAGACCGCATCGGAAAAGCCTACAGGCCCAAGCGCGTCGAGCAACCTGCAGCTCACCGCGTACTCGTTGGGCGCGGCAAGCCTCGGGTTTGATCCGGAGCACCTTGGTCTCCGACTGGACGTGCTCGTCAAGACGAAAAGTCCGGAATTCCTTCGCCTGGAGACGAGCCGGACAGGTCTGGAACGAGAGCGCTTCGTCAAGATGGTCACGCAGGTGTGGAACGGTATCGAGAGCGGCGTCTGCTTCCCGAAAGAAGACTGGTATTGCGCTCAGTGCCCGTACCGAGCCCCGTGCTCTGAGTGGTAACGGGTACGGAACGGAAAACGGCTGATACGTCCCTTGCTGACTGAGAGAAGCCATGAATTTCTTGTCATCACAAAGCCTTCCCGAGACCTTATATGAAAGGTCTCTTTTTCCCCGGTCAGTCCTTACGAAACGACGGATTCTTGAGGGTTCGGAACGTACGGAAATGGGAGAAAGGGGGCATGGATACGATGATAACCCCCTCCCCCCTATACTCAATCGGGATTTCCGCCGCATGCGTACTGGATTTCCTGGTCAACAGACCATGCGGGGCGATCCGAAGTTTAGGCACTTCATCCGCATGGGTACAAGGGAAAGGCTGATTCGTATTCATTGCCAAAAGCCGGATGACATCATTCCCAACATTGAAATTGCCGGTCTCGCGCTTCGCCGATAGGGATTTCTTTGTTCCGGTGTGAAGAATTCTGAGACTCATTTGTCCCAATATGGCACGCGTCGGCGCGATCGTACGGGGGCCGACCGACCGAATCTTTCGACCGGGACAGCTTGGATAATAGCAGATCATGACATCCGCCTTCAAAATTAGTGCCGGTCAAGACTATGCGATCTCAGATAATGGTGAACAGGATTTCCAAGGTAAAAA
>JAIWNO010000260.1 GCA_020216785.1 Desulfomonile sp. | reverse complement strand
AACGGTTTTTTCTCCAGCCATGTTTCCTCCCAAAAAAACGGGGCTCCAGGGCGTACCACTCCCTGTTCCCCTCTCTTTCCTTTCAGAATGAAGAAACTCCGGGCACCCTGTTTAAGGTGCCCGGAGCCGTTCAGGTCAGTGCCGGGATCAGTCCACGATGGAGATGATAGGCACCTTTCTGGTTGACCATTGGCCGTCTTTGTAGCTGATATTCGCGAAGCACTTCCAGTTCGCCTCATCCAGTGAGGGGAAATCGTTCCGGAAGTAGTAGCCCGGCCAACGAGTCTCCTCGCGGAACAGAATCGTCCGGACATGCGCCTCTGCCTGATACATCCGCTGGATGTTCTCGTGGCAGCGCATAAGCTCGTGCAGGTTCTCCGCAGCCAGCTTCTCGGAGTCTTCCTTCAGCCAAGCCAGAAGCTCAAGGGCTCGGTTCAGCTTGGGAGCATTGGTCTTGAAGCCGGCCGACACTCCGCCCGCGTATTCGTCCATGATCTTCTGCAGCCGGAACATGAACATCTTTGGTTTGCAGAACTCGGGGTTGATGTCTGTATCGCTGGACTTCTTGCCGAATTCCTCGAAGATGTCCAACGGCTTGAGGATCTTCTTCTTCAGCGCCTCGACCTTGGCCATATCCACATTAGGCTGGGTGTTGTTGTCAAGCGTGAAACGTACGATGGACTTGCCGGCCGCACGACCCTCGGCATGGGATCCCGAGGAGAACTTATGGCTGGAAGCACCGGACGCGTCACCGGCGCAGAAGAGGCCCTTCACGGTGGACATATACTCATAGCCCCAGAAGTACTCGGGCGGAGCAAGGTCCTTCGGACCGCTGACCCAGGCGCCGGAAGCGCCGGAGTGCGAACCGATGAAGTAAGGCTCGGCGGCCGCGATCTCGGAGGACTTCTCCTCAGGCTGCACGTTGGTGCCCGCCCAGAGAATAGCCTGGGAGATCGTCATGTCGAGGAAGTCTTCCCACGCTTCGGCTTCGAGTTCCTTCATCTTCTTCTTGAACTCTTTCGGGTCGTCCTTGTACTGGTTGGCGATGTTCTGGATGGCTTCTTCGGTCCTCATATAGATGGGGCCCTTGCCCTCGAACTCGTCAAGCATACCCAGCCAGTTGCGGAGGTTGGCGGGGATGGGCTTCACTTTGCCATAGGGGCCCCACTTCTCCAGCTCGTCCTTGCGCTCGACCATGTACTCGCCGCCGAAAGCGTTGGTCGCACGGGACTTGAACAGGAGGAACCATGCGCCGACCGGACCATACGCGTCCTTGAAGCGCACAGGGATGAACCGCACTTCCTGGCAGGTCTGCTCTGCGCCGGCCTTCAGGGTGAAATACAGGCTGGAACCGGAGTTCCAGGGCGGATACCACGCACGGCCGAGACCTTCGCCGGAGCTTCTGGGCTTGAAGACGTGAACCGCTCCGCCCATCGCGGCGAGGACGGCCTTTGCCTTGAAAATATAGAACTTGTTCTCACGGGTGCTGAAGCCCACTGCGCCTGCGATCCGATCGCCGTCCAGCAAGGGCTCCACGATGAACACGCGCTCGAAGTACTCGCCGCCGCGCTGAGTGAGAGCGTTCTTCGCGGCCTCGGCAACGATCACCTTGTAGGACTCACCGTTGATCATGAGCTGCCAGCGGCCCTCATGAACGTAGTTGCCGTCAGCGTCTTTCCAAATGGGGAGGCCCCATTTCTCAAAGAGGTGAACGGTGGAGTCCACATGGCGGGCGATATCGTACACAAGGTCTTCTCGGGTGATGCCCATGAGGTCGTTGCGGACGTAGCGGACGTAGTCTTCACAGGTATTGTTACCGCTGTTGATGTCCACGTACTGGTTAATGGCCGAGAGGCCCATAGCCACGGCACCGGAACGGTCCATGGCGGCCTTGTCCACGAGGGTGACCTTCAAGCCGTTCTTATGGGCCCAATAGGACGCTTCCACTGCGGCCCCACAGGCAGCCATACCACCGCCGCAGATAAGGATATCGGTGGTGACTTCAACATTTTCAAAGTTGGCCATACTTCATAACCTCCTGAAGGTTTACTTCTTGACAGTGGGTAGAGCGTCAAGCCTGAGAGCTGCCGGCTCATTGTACAGGCACTGGCTGGCCAGGTCCGTAGTCACTTCGCCGTATCCGCCGTCGGGAACTGCGGAGCCTTCCGGGGTGGTCCGGATGGGGAACTTGAAACGCTTTACCTGGCCGCTTCTGAACTTGACCGTCCACATGATGTCCTCAGAGCCGCGCAGAGGAACAACAGAAGCTCCCATGGGGACGAAATCGGCGTAGCCCCGTACATCGACAGCCTGCTGGGGGCATATTTTCACGCAGTTGTAGCACTCCCAGCACATTTCGGGGGCCCGGTTGAAGGCCTTCATCGTCTCCATGTTCAGGACCATCAGGTCGTTGGGGCAGATGTACATGCAGGCAGTCTTGTCCTGACCCTTGCAGCCATCGCACTTTTCCATGATCACATAGCTTGGCATGAATGAACCTCCTGATTTTGAATGGACTTCTCCTGTCGATTCAAGGGATTGGAATTTGGCTTCTTGAATCCCGAGTAGCCGAGTCTTGCCTGACTCCTCCTTTCTCTGACGGTGGTTGCAGCAGACAACAGCATAGTGCCTGAAGTTGGCGCCAATACACACCACACTCCTCGAGAAGAGCAACCGAATCACCGCTCCCCCAAGCGAGGGGATTCGGCGCTTGTGAAAAACGATCTACGGTCGAGGCCGAAACCGTAGACAGCTTGCCAAAAACCGGGAGTCCCGCCATGTCGGCTTTCGATTGAAATCACTCTGTAAATTTGGCTGTCCCGCGTGGCCCCCAGTTTGGCGAACGCGGCAAAATGAATAACGAATTTAATCAAATCTACGGACGATTGTCAAGGAAATTTTGCGCTTTCGTTCAGGGATTCCGTCATCACTCCCACCCATAACCGGACTTGCCATTCTCCGCTCCCGATGCTACATTGCTATTTTCGATTCCGGCTCGATCAGGAGACATCATGGACCGCATCAACCGAAATGACCCTTGCCCTTGCGGCAGCGGAAAGAAATACAAGAAATGTTGCCTCGTTGGTCCCCCCCCGTTAATTCCTGACCCCGACGATGTGCTTCAAATCCACGCCCAAGCGCTCAAGAGCATGGGCGACCAAAACTGGCAGGAAGCAATCTCTCTCTTTCGCTCCATCGAGCATCGAATCGCCGATCGTCTTGCCCTTTTCCAGCAACTTGGGGCATGCTTTGACGCGGCTGAGGACTTCCTTCGCGCGGCAGAGTATTACGAAAAAGCCCTCGCTGTTGACTCCTCAAATCGGTCGAACCGTTTTCAACTCAACTATAGACTTGGAGTGGCAAGGGCTTGCGGCAATAGATTCGAGGAAGCGCAGGAAGCCTTTCGGACATGTCTCTCCTTCCTGGAACCGGGCGAAGCCTCTGTAAGCGAAAACCTCAAAAACCTTATTGACACTCTCGAAGCCATGAAGCTGGGGGAGGCCCCTCCCCACCTTATGCTCGTGAATGTGCTCTTGCAGCGTGCCATGTCCGACATGGAGGATGAGCGCTATGAACAAGCCGCAGAGCGACTCGAGCGCCTTACTGCTCTTGACGGCGAGAATGCGACGATCTTTTATAACCTGGGAGTTGTCTATACTTTTTTAAAGAAGGAGCCGGAAGCGATGCTTCAGTACGAGAGAGCTTTACAGCTCAATCCGTACTACGTCCAGGCGTGGTATAACATGGGGCAGATTTGTCTCATCAAGAACAAGGATTACTCGCGGGCCCTGAGCTGTTTCGACAGGGCCCTGGCGCTGCGACCGGACTACGTCGGCGCCCATCATCAACGAGGGGTGGCCTGGGAACTCATTGGCGACTATTCCCGTGCATTGGAATGCTGGCGAAAGACCCTCGAACTCGACCCCCAAAATGAACTCGCCAAGAGTAACATCGAACGGGTTAACCAGGCGATTTCACACAGTTTCGCCGAGACCATCACCCGAAAGGACCCGATTAATGAATGATAAGGACCACGGCACCGATTACGCTCGCCCTATGAAATGGGACGATTCGTTCCGCTTTCGTTGTTATCCCGGAGTGGATTGCTTCACAGCCTGTTGCCGAGACGTGACCATCTTTCTCAATCCCCTGGACGTCTCAGCCATGCGCAAGGCGCTTGGAATTACCTCGACCGAGTTCCTCGAGCGCTACACGGCTCGCATTGTCAACAAGGCCACCGGCGTGCCCGCTGTGGTGCTCAAGATGCGGGAAGATGATGAGAAGAAGTGCCCGTTCGTCACGGACAAGGGCTGCACAATATATGAGTCGCGGCCGTATTCTTGTCGTCTCTATCCCCTTGACACGGAACAGGGCGTTGAATACCGGTTTCTTGTGAGCCAGCAGCAGTGTCACGGGATCGGCGAGCCGCAGGAATGGACCGTGGAAGGGTGGCGTGCCGGCCAGGGGCTCCTCCAGTATGACGAGCCGGATTTCCACGTCAAAGACGTCATGAGTCCTGAGCAGTTCTGGGAAGCACCGATTCAAGACCCGCGCATGCAGGATATGATCCTGATGGCGCTCTACGATCCGGACCGGTTTCGGGAGTTCATTTTTAAGTCCAGCTTTCTGAGCAAATTGCGTGTGGATGGCGATATCATTGAGAAAATTCGCGAAGACGACACCGCCCTGCTCTATTTTGGGGCACAGTGGCTCCGATTCGCGCTGTTCGGCAAGCGAGGCATCCTCAAGTTCGATCGGGAGTACCTCGAGCAGAAGAAGAAAGAAGTATTCCAGGGACGGAGGGATCCGCGATGATGCGTTCGGCGTTTGTGGCGTCCGCCATCCTTGCAGTCCTCGCGACGTGGGCTTGCATGGCGTTGGCAGACGCTACAGATTTATACATTAATCAACTGAAAGACCCTAATCCCGATGTGCGAGCCAAGGCGGCCTTTGAATTGAGCTGTGGTTGAAAGCGTCCGGCGAGGGCGGTCCAGCCTCTCATCGAAACGCTGAAAGACCCTGAATGGAAGGTCCGCAAGGCCGTGGCCGACGCGCTCGGTCACTTTGACGAGCACAGGGATAAGGTCGTTGAGCCGCTGATCGGAATGCTCTCCGACGAGAATCCGGAGGTGCGTACGGTGACGGTGCTTGCATTGGGGAAACTCGGCAAGGACATGAGCAAAGTCCAGGAAGCAATAACCCCGCTGAGCAACGATCCCGATGTCCAAGTAAGAATTGCCGTGAAGGTCGCCAATGCCCTGTTGAAGCCTGAAGATGCCTCGCAGATACCGGCATTGCTTGAAGGTGTTGCGGCCAAAGACGAAATTACGTCCCAGACGGCAGCCCGCGCATTGCGGACCGTCGGCAAGAAGGCGGCGGAACAAACTGTCTCCGGACTGACAGAGATTATTGAAAAAGGTGAGGAGCCTTCCACCAAGAATGCCATCCGTGCGCTCGGTTTCATGCCCGCCCACGCGATGCCCGCGCTGCCCAAAATCCTTGCCCTGTACGACCGAGGGGACAAAGAGCGCCGTCTGGAAGTGCTCAAGGCCTCATATATCATCGACCGAAACGGGGATATGGCGATCCCCGTTCTGGTGAAAGCGCTCTCGGACGAGGACACTGCGGTGCGGAAGCAGGCGCTAACGGGACTCATGCGCTATCCGGACAAGGCCGAAACCTTCGTCGGCCCGGTCGCGAAGGCGCTTGCCGACCCCAATGAAGACAACCGGCTCTATGCATTGAGCATTGTGCGACGGGTCGGCCCGAAGGCTGTGGAAGCCCAACCGGCCGTCGCGGCAATGAGCAAGGAAGGGCCTTACAAGGTGAGACTCGCGGCGATCAGCGCCTTGGGCTCGTTCAAACCTACACCGGAGATCCTGAAGGCCCTGTCGTACACGCTTTTGGACAGTGAGCCGCGAATCAGGGAAGCCTCAGTCGGAGCACTCAGGCGGATCGGTCAAACCAACACGAACGAGGTGAAGGCCATCTTGGAAGCCGCGCAACTTATGGAGAAGGACCAGAACGTGAAGAGCGTGATCGAGCAGGCGCTGGTCGGTTTGTCTAGAGCCAAGCCTGCATCTCCGGGAGAGCCCAAGAAATAGACCGTCTCAGATATCCAAATCCTTGACTTCCGTCGCGTGGGTCTTGATGAACATGAATCGCTTCTTGACATCTTTTCCCATAAGACAGTCGAAGACGGCATCCGCTTTGCCGTCGTCATCAAGTCCTACCCGTAGGATGCTTCGCGTCGCCGGGTCCATGGTGGTGCTCTTCAATGTGGCGGCATCCATCTCGCCCAACCCTTTAAACCGCTGAATGTCAACGTCTTTGCCGTTTCCGCTCTTGACAACGCGTTCCTTCTCTGCCTCCGTGAACACATAGTGCGTGCGGGCTTTCTTGCCCGAGCCGACACGTATTCTGTACAGAGGCGGCATCGCCAGATACACATGCCCCCGTTTGATGAGCTGCGGCAGGAACCGGTAGAAAAACGTGAGCAACAACGTAGCGATATGGTGGCCGTCCACGTCCGCGTCGGTGTTGATGATGATCTTTCCGTACCGCAGCCGCGTGTAGTCGAACGAACCTGCCATCCCGGTGCCGATGCTGTGAACAAGGCTTTGTATCTCTTTGTTTGCTCTGAGCTTCTCAGCGGAAGCCTGCTCGACGTTGAGGATTTTGCCGCGTATCGGAAGCACCGCCTGGAACCGCCGGTCCCGCGCCTGCTTCGATGACCCGCCGGCGCTATCCCCTTCAACGATGAAGAGCTCGGTCTCGTCTCTCAGCGGAGACGAACAGTCAGCCAGCTTTCCCGGAAGGGTGAGCCGCCGCATCGCAGCCTTGCGTGCCACCTCGTCTCTCGCTGCTCTCGATGCGGTCCGTGCCTGAGCGGCGAGGACGACCCGCGCAGTGACAGCAGCAGCCTGCGAAGGATTCTGGTGGAGCCACGCCTCGAAAGTGCTGCGCAAGAGCGGCTCGATCTGTTGCGCCTCGGGACTGTTAAGCCTCTCTTTGGTCTGGCCCTGGAACTCAAGGTTACCATGAAGGTAAACCGAGACGACGGCAACAAGCCCCTCTCGCACGTCTTCAGCGGTGATATTCTTGATTCCTTTAGGCAGGCCGTTCCGCTTCTCGATGTACCCGCGCAGTGCCCTGGAAATCCCGTTGCGGAAGGCGGTCTCGTGGGTGCCTCCACCGGGCGTGGGAATCGAATTGACAAAAGAGAGTACGCGACCGTTGGTAGATTCGGTCCACGCCAGCGCGATTTCCAGCCGTAATCCGTTATCCTGCCGGAAATGGAACGGCTGAGCGTCCACCATCTTCGAATCCCCGCAAAGCTTTAACAGAAAATCCGTGATGCCGCCGGGAAAGACGAAGTGTTCCACGCTGCGGTCTGCTTCGTCGGTGAGCGTGATTTCGAGTCCGGCGATGAGAAAGGCCTTGGTTTCCAGCCGCTCGCGGATGCGCTCCTTCGAGAACTGCCGCTCGCCAAAGATCTGCGGATCAGGCCGGAACGTCACCATGGTTCCTGTGCTCTCTGCCTTGCCGATCTCGTTGAGCTTGGACTTGGTCTTGCCCCTGCTGAACTTCTGAGCGTACCGCCTCCCGTTTCGGCAAACTTCCACCACGAGCATCTCGCTGAGAGCGTTCACCACAGCCGCGCCGACACCGTGGAGCCCCCCCGCGACCTTGTATGCGTAGTCGTCGAACTTCCCGCCGGCGTGAAGGTTGCCGAAGATCGTCTCAACCGTGTTCTTGCCTGTCACCGGGTGCTTCTCGACGGGAATCCCGCGACCGTTATCGGTGATCGTTATGCTCCCGTCGGTTCCCATGACCACATCAATCCGCGTGCAGTGGCCGTTGAGAGCCTCATCCACGCTGTTGTCCAGGATCTCCCACACAAGCTGATGGAGTCCGTCGCGACCCGTATTCCCGATGTACATGCCCGGCCGTTTACGGACAGCCTCAAGTCCTTTGAGCACTTGAATATCTCGGACAGTGTATGAGCCGCTCATGATGCCGCGCCTCCAGCCCGGCGGATGAGTTCCATATCCTGTATTCCTTTGTACAATGGCCGTCCGCGGCCGTCACGATTTGCCTGCGGCAACTCGCGGATCGACACGATTCGCTCTTCGCCATGTGCGGACTGAATGCGGAGCTCATCGCTCACACTTGCAGTTTCGAGCCCGACGACGGCAGCGCCGCCGGCGAGGCGGATCATCCGGACACCTTGAGCCGCGCTGCCGATAATCGGCACCTGGTCGGCCGGAAACACCAGAACATGTCCCGAATCCGCTGCCACAGCAACAAGGCTGCCTTCGACCGGTTTCACGAACGCCACTTCGTCACCGGCCTGCAAGTTGACCATTTTTCGTCCGATTCGTTTGGTGGGCTCTCTCAGCGCGTCGTACGCAAAGCGGAAGCCCTTGCCGCTGCGAGTGACAATAATGCCCAACTGAGGTGCGGGCGATTCAACGCGAACAGGTTGACTCGGCTTTTCCGCGAACTCCTCGAATAAAGCCTCCTGCAATACGTTTTCATCGCCGGAATCGGGATCGGACTGCCGTCTACTCACGGCCGCGCCGTTTCCAGTCTCTGCCGAAATTTCCACGGCAGGGTCGGGAGCAATGAGCCCGACCATCGCTTCGCCGTCTTCGAGGCTCAGAATGCTCCCCAATGGTTCCCCGAACCCCGAGGTGGCCGGAATGTCGAAAGCTCGCATCACGTAGACTTTACCGCGGTTGGAGAACAGCGCGAGGGTCCGATCGGTGTTCACCCTTACCCAGCCGAAAGCGGCGTCGCCTTCCCTGAATTTGAGGGAAGAAGGCTGCTCCACCTCCATTTTCATTCGACGGACCCAGCCATGTTTCGAGAGGATGACCGTCACATTGTCATGTTCCACGAACTCGTTCGGATCGAACTCGCGGGCGGACGCGGCTTGTTCCTCCACCAAGAGCGTACGGCGTGGGTCACCGAATTTCTTGGCGGTTTGGGCCAAGTCGTTGTCTATGATTTTCCAGATCCGAGCGGGGCTCGCCAAGTCCCGTTCGATGAGCGACGCTTCTTGTCTTTTTTCTGAGAGTTCTTCCAGCAGTTTTCCGATCTCGAGAGCGACCAGACGGTAAAGTCGCGTCTCCAGGATCGCGTCCACCTGCTCGTTATCCAAGTCGAATGCGGTTTTCAGGCCCTCTTCCGCTTCTTTACGGCTGCGGGCCGAGCGGATAATCGCCAAAGCCTGGTCAAGGTCGTCGAAAATCCGCGCGAACCCTTCGAGCACGTGGATCCGTTTTCTCAGGATCGCGAGCCTGTGTTCGAGCCAGCGGACCGTCTTCTCAAACCGGAAGTCCAGAAAATATCGGATGATCTGAGCGAGTCCCAGGCGGTCGGGGACGCCTTGAGGCGTAATCGCGATAAAATTGACCGGGAAGTTGATCTCCAAGTCGGTGTGGCGGTAAAGAAACGCCATAACCTGTTCCGGTTTCGCGTCGGAGCCTTTGAGTTCGATAACGATGCGCACATCGTCGGTGCTCTCGTCGCGAATGTCGTGCACGTATTTCAGCCGTTTGTCCCGGATCAATTGCGCGATGCGCTCGATGAGACGTGCCTTGTTGACGGAGTACGGAATCGAGGTAATGATAAGATTTGCCGCGCCGCGCCTCCTAGGCTCCACCTCGAAGGTTCCTCGGACCGGAATCGACCCAAGTCCTCGGCTGTAAAGCTCGAGCAGATGCTCCGGTCGGTTGAGGATTTCGCCGCCGGTTGGAAAGTCGGGACCTTTAACGAAAGCAAGCAACTCCTCTGTCGTGACATTCGGGTTGCGGATGCTCGCCCGGCACGCGGCCACGACCTCGTCAAGATTGTGCGGAGGAAACGAACAGCTCATTCCAACGGCAATACCCGAGGAGCCGTTGAGTAGCAGATTCGGCACCCCAGAGGGAAGCACGTCCGGCTCCTGGCCCATGCCGTCGTATGTCGGCCTAAAATCGGTGGTGCCTTGGTCGATCTCGCGAAGAAGCGTACTGGAAAAACCACTCAGCCGCGTCTCTGTATAGCGCATGGCTGCAGGCGAATCGCCGTCCAACGAGCCGAAGTTACCAGAGCCCTCGATAAGCGGATACCGAAGGCTGAAATCCTGAGCCATACGCACGAGAGCGTCGTAAGCGGCCTGGTCGCCGTGAGGGTGGTATTTCCCGATGACTTCGCCCACCACCGCAGCGGACTTTCTCATCTTGGCCGCGTCGCCCAGCCCCATAACGTGCATCGCGTAGAGAATTCGACGATGCACCGGCTTGAGCCCATCCCGCACATCCGGCAGCGCACGGGACACGATCGTGGACAATGCATAAGCGAGATAGCGCTTTTCGACTTCTTCGTGCAGCAGTGCCGTCTTCTCACCGGCGCCTGTTTCTGAAATCAAGGAATTCACTTGGTCATGTCCTCAGAGCAGGGACAGAGCGGCCTTTGAGCGATGTACCTTCGTCCCCTTTGGGGAGCACACCTTATAGCGATCCCCAAAGGAAGATCAAGCACAAAATCCTAATTGCCAAGGTATTCTCCTGCCCGAAAAGCACACCAACTCAATATCGTGACTTTCGTGGCTTGATATCCTCAAGTTGAGCGTTCTCTTAAAGAATTTCTTTTAAAATTCGTCGTTTTAGTGTATCTTTATTGCGTCTAAGATACAGGTGACAATCCATGGCGAAGAAGCCAACCGCCGGCAAAGGTGGGCAGGGAGACTCTGAAAACGGTTTCCACCCCTTTGTGGCGGATAGCGACTTATCGGAAACTATAGACTTCGACCGCTTCCTGTTGCCGATCGAGGTGACGACCTCCGGAAGCACGGACTTGCGGTCTCTCAAGCTCGCCGAGTACGGGAAGCTCCTGCAAGCAATTCCCATCCCAGTCTTTTTCGTAGATTGCACCGCCGCCATCGTCTTCGCGAACAAAGCTGTAGAAAAATATTTGGAAGAGTCTCTCGGTGACGGAATAACAACCTTCAATGCCCTTTTTCCCGATCCTCGAGAGGCTCAGATTGCCGCCCAGGCACTCAGAGACGTTTTTTCCGACCGGAAGGCAAGACAGCTGGAGGGCCTGCTGGAGATTGCAGGCATCAAGCTATGGGGACGTGTTCACCTTCGATCCATCCGGGTCAAAGAAAAACAGCTTATTCTTGCGCTCGTCGAAGATCTTACCGCGGAGCGCAAGCGCCTGATCCTCAATGAAAAGTACCGCAAGCTGTATAACCTGCTGCCGATCGGCATCGTCGAGTTTGCGCTCGTTCAGCCTGTGAGTACAGATATGCCGCTGCCGGAAGCACTGACGATGATCATGGAAGCCCGGGCCGTGGAAGGCAACGCCGAGTTCGCACGAATCCGAGGACTGAACGGAACCGAAGACCTGATGGGCGCGACGCTTGAGGAATTCCTCCCGTACGAACGAGACAACCGGGCGCTATTCAGGACATGGATCAATCGTAAGTTCGCCATCGCGTCAGCGGAGACGAGAAGCTTTCGCAATAACTCATCGGTCCGGTACCTGGAGAATATTCTCATCGGAATCGTGAGCAACGAGCGGTTGTTGGGGTTCTGGCTCGCCACCCGTGACGTCACAGAGCGGCAAGGCCTTAACGAGGAACGCCTCAAGGCGCAAAAGATGGAATCCGTCGGGATCATGGCCGGCGGCATTGCCCACGACTTCAACAATTTTCTTACGGTTATTCTCGGCAGCATCAGCCTCGTGAAAATGGAGGCGGAACCGGAAAGTCGTATCTACCGCCTCCTTTCAGATGCGGAACAGGGGGCCCAGCGGGCAAAGGAGCTCACATCGCAGCTCCTCACGTTCTCCAAGGGTGGCGAGCCTGTCAAGAAAGTCGCTTCCTTTGCGCCGCTGATCGAGGAGTGGGTGGCGTTCGCCTTGCGAGGGTCGAACGTAACCTACGATTTCGCAATCGACAGCGACTTGTGGCTCGTGGAAATCGATGAAGGCCAAGTGTGCCAGGTGATCAACAACATCGTCATTAATGCCGCACAGGCCATGAGGGAAGGAGGACGACTCCACGTCGCCGCGAATAACGTCGTCGTCGGATCCGATTCGGGTGTGGCTTTGGACGACGGGAAGTACGTCCGTGTCTCGCTGCACGATACCGGACCGGGAATCCCCCAAGAGCATCTCCACCGGGTTTTTGATCCTTACTTCACCACGAAGCCGCATGGCACCGGCCTCGGACTCGCCACCTCCTATTCCATAATAAAAGGACACTCCGGAACCATTTGCGTCGAATCTCAACCGAAGTCAGGAACCACGTTCCACGTATACCTCCCCGCATCCGAGAAGTGCCTTGAAGAAGGGGGACTCGCCGAGGAGGTCGTTTTGCACGGGAGCGGCAGGGTACTCATCATGGATGACGTTGAGATGGTGCGCCGGACGGCCTACCGACTGCTCCGCCACATGGGGTACGAGGTTGACACTGCGCGCGACGGCGACGAAGCCATTGAATTCTGCGAGCTGGCCGTGGCCAAAGGAACTCCGTACGACGCGGTCATCGTAGACCTGACCGTGCCGGGAGCGCCTGGAGCACGGGAAGTCGTGGGGGAGCTCCGTAGAATCGATCCGGCTGCACGGGTGCTCGTATCAAGCGGATACGCGACCGACCCGGTAATGAATAGGTTCCAGGAATTCGGTTTCGACGGTGTTGTTACCAAGCCCTACAACGCGGAACAACTCCACCGCGTACTCAGCGCCGTCATTGCTCAGCGCCCTCGGTGACGCTGAGCGGTCGCTTCAATCTTTGCTTTCAATGTCCCGTTGAATTGGTTGATAATCTCTGACGCCTTTGCTTTCACCACTCTCCCACCAAGCTTGCCGAGCACCCCTAAGAATGCTACGTCGGTCGAATAGCGCACTTGGGTCATCCACGGTCCGAGCTCTACCAGTTCGAGAGTGTTAACCTGGGTGAGGCTGCTGCCCAATTTGTTGTCCGCTCCTTTGAATTCGGTCCTGACCATCTTGGGTGGGTGCGATTCCACGATACGACCGCGCAAATCCACCGTAGCGGTGAGAAACCCAACCCTGGTCTTCACAACCAATCGATATTCGCCGTCACGGTCCCTGTAAGCCTCTTGCAGGCCGGGCACGCAACCTGACAGTTTTTCCAGATCAAGCAGGAAATCCCAGACCTCCTGCGCCGGCGCTTCCACATGCAATTCGCCTTGAAACGTCATATGAGTTCCACCCTCGTGAGCGGGTCGAGCTTTACGAGCACTGTTTGGTTGAACATTTGTACGGACAGAGCGAGATGCCGATTTCCTTGGCGCTTAACCACGATGCCTTCGACGCTTGTCAGGGGGCCGTCGAGGATGAGCACTCTTCGCCCGGGCACGAGTCCCGCCCGCACTTGAATGTCTTCCTGGGTCTTGACCGCGGCGGTGACGTGCTTCAGTTCGCGGACAAAGGCCTCCTGGTCGTTCACTTTGATAATTCGGACGAATTTCTTTGTGTCGTACAGAAGGCTATGTTGCTGCTTGTCGAGAGCGAAGCAGAGGTATCCACTGAACAACGGCACTTCATTGGTGCGAACGCGCCCCAGATTGCCGTAACGGGTCTTTTTCAGGTACATGGGTAGGAAGTAGCTGATACTGCGATTTAGTAGGTAACTCGCGATCTGTCTCTCGCAATTCGGCTTCGTGTGAATCACCCACCACAGCCCGAGGTCTTCCTCCAAATCGCGATCCTGTGGGAATCTGGCGGGAAAAGATCCATTCAGAAGCATCGGCAGCCCTTTCACCATGCCGCAATAATACCGTATTTCCCTCGACAATGCGAGCGTCGAATGATTGCATATCCGCCACGCTCCGGCTTTACCGTGAATGCAATCTGTGTTAAACAAGTCATATCACGCCTCGGAGGTCATGCTATGAAGCGGGGGATGGTTCTTCTGTGGGCTGGTCTCATGGTATTGAGCGGTGCGTTGTTTGGTTTCGGATCCGAAAAGGCAGTAAAGTTCGGTATTTCCCAAATTGTTGAGCATCCTGCCCTCGATGCGACTAGAAAAGGTTTCATCGATCAGCTTGAGGAACAGGGGTACAAATCCGGCTCAAGGGCCGAATACCTATATAAGAACGCGCAGAACAACCGTGCGGTCTCCGGCCAGATAGCCCGTCACCTCGTCGGCGAAAAGGTTGACCTCATCCTGGCCATTTCCACCCCTTCCGCACAGGATGCAGCCGCAGCGACTCAGGAAATCCCTATTCTCTTC
>JAIWNO010000259.1 GCA_020216785.1 Desulfomonile sp. | reverse complement strand
CGTCATGCCCGCGGAAGCGGGAATCCAGAGACTGGCCGCCGGATCAAAGCCTAACCCGGGCGATGATGCGGCTTGGTCGACCGGCACAGAGGCCGGCCGCTACCAATTCCGAGAGGGCGATCTCCACAATCGCCGGCTATTCCCCGTCACGCTCAAAAGACCATCGCATTTCAATCAAATTGCCTTTTCCAATACCGATTCACCGCGGTGATCAATCTTCATGCCGATTGAATTCACCGTCCACCCGAGATCACTATTTCGCAATACACCCTCGCTGCAATTCCTTCGAACAGTCCCGAATGTCGCGATCGCGCTCCCCCGCTCACGAGAACTCATACAAGCTTCTGGCCGCAGTCCTGGCAGAACTTCGCGCCCGCGGCGTTTGCTGTGCCGCACTTCGGGCATTTGGATTGGACCGCAGAGCCGCATTCGGGGCAGAACTTCGCGCCTGCCGGAACCGGCTTGCCGCACTGCCCGCAGAATGGGCCGGCGCTCGGTCTCGAGGCTTCCTGAGGACGCGCCATACTCGCGGACATCGCGGCCGCCATTTGCTGGCCCATGACCACGCCGGCCCCCATCCCCATGAAGTCGCCGGCCCCGCCGCCGGCGCGAGCGGCCTCGGGCACGGCTTGCGCTGTCTGGAACTGCATGTATCTGCCCATGTCGCCCACAATGCCCATCTGAGTTCTGGTATCGAGCACCTTTTCCACTTCAGGCGGAACGGAGATGCTCTCCAGGACAAGCCGCACGAGTGATATCCCGTAGCGCTGGAATTCGGGCTCCATTTGCTCCCTGATCGTGTCGCCCATTTTGCGATAGTTCGCTGCCAGATCGAGCGCGGCAATACCTGACGCTCCCGTGACCGACGCGAACGTGGAAACCACCATGCTACGAAGCTGGCCTTCGATCTCCTCCGCTGTGAAGTTCCCGTCAGTGCCGACCACTTCACGAAGGAACTTTGCCGCATCAACCACCCGGATACCGTAGGTGCCGAAAGCCCTCAGCCGGACGACGCCGAACTCCGGATCACGCATCATGACAGGATTCTGGGTGCCCCACTTGAGATCGAGGAAATTACGGGTGTTGACAAAGTAGACTTCGGCCTTGAACGGTGACTCGAAGCCGTACTTCCACGATCGCAGCGTTGTCAACACAGGCAGGTTCTGGGTGCTGAGCGTGTACAACCCAGGCTTGAACACATCCGCGATCCGGCCTTCATTGACAAATACGGCTGTCTGGCCTTCGCGGACGGTGAGCTTGGCCCCCATCTTGATCTCGTGATCCTGGTCGGGAAAACGCCATACTATGGTATCTCCGGTATCGTCGAGCCATTCGATGACATCGATAAGTTCGCTCTTCACAAAATCCCAGATCCCCATGGTTTTCTCCTCTCGTCGTGGTAAGCCCTCTCAGAAATCGAGACGCGGCCTGTCATCACGCCCATCGATGTCCAGTTAACGTCACGATGTACGGTTGACAAGTAATCCGACCATTATCATCCACCTGAATACAATCGGCCCTGCCGGCAAGTGATCGATAAGTCGCCGAACCCGTTCGACTCGCTCAGGGTATGGACGCCCGGGGAAAAGTCCCGCAGACATGGCAGGGACTGAATAGAAATCTTTGAGCATCTCGCTCGAGACATCGAGGTTCTCTTGCCACGTCTTTGGGCTCGTGAAATGAGTTTCAAAGAATGATTGCAGTTCCGGCAACTTGACCGGCTTACGAAAGCTCACTCCTACCTTCGCCTTTTGATCCGCTTCCGCGAAAGCATTCACGCCGCCCGGAGTGTAAACACCGTCCATGAAGGTCAGCCCGACCTTGCCGCCTTCCTTAAGAAGCTCGCAAGCTTGACTCAGGCTCTGTCGGAAATCAGGGACGAGGAAGATCGACGCGGCGTACACGATCGCATCGAAACGCACGTCAAAATACTCTGCGAGGCGAGCAGCGTCGCCTTCAACAAAGCTGAAACGGCCGGAATTCCCTGCTCGGGTCCGTGCAACCTCGAGCATCGCGGGAGAGATATCCAACCCCCATACCCTGCTGTCAGGGACAAAATCGGCAATCTGCAGAGAGCTTGCGCCTGTCCCGCATCCGACATCAAGGATAGCGGAACCGGGAGAGAGTTCCATCCTCGATAGCAGGATTTCATTCAGATTTCGAAAAAAGCCGTACCTGTCCTCGAATTCCTGATATCGGTCAGGGCTCTGGTTGAAGTTCTCTCGGATCGCTGATTTAATCCGTGATGAATTATCCTGGTTCATTACCGGCCCTCATCGGTGCTGGGGGGCATGGCTTCTCTTTCCTGTCGTGGCCGCGTTCGCCTGGAAGTATGACCTTCTGTGTCATCATTTTGCGCAAGCTCGCGGCGCTGTGGTCGTCACCGTGTTTCCACTCGCGCAGGAGGTCCTTCGCTTGCTGTTTGTCCAGCCCCAGGAGCAGTCGCAACTGGCCCATGGAGATGCATTCCCGTTCGAACGCCAGGCGTGCAACATCGATGATAGGATACTCCTGCAGCTCTTCGAGACTTGCCCGTACTCCGGCTTTGAGCAGATATGATTGGAGCGTTCGGTATACCTCGTCCTTCGAGGGGGGGGGCTCAGTTGCGAGCTTTCCTTTGTCAAGACCTTGGCCGAGATAAGCAGAGGACTGTTGGATGAAATCCTCGCGAATGGGTGAAAAGAGATCGATAGCTGTCGAACCCTCAGGCCCTATCTTGACGCCGTGCGGTACGTTCGGGGGAATTACCAGCATGTCGCCGGGGTGGAGGCTAATTTCCTCGCCGCCGGAGAAAGCGAGGGTCACGGAGCCGCTCAGTACCATGGTGACCTGTTCCGCCTCGTGGGAATGCTCGGGTAGAACCGTGAACGGCTTCAACTCCCACCGGGTTACCATAATATTATTGCCCCAAAACATTTTGCGGGCGATCGAGTCGGAAATTTTTTCGGATTCAATGCTGTTCCAGGTGTAAACCTGCATCGTCTCGCTCCGGTTCAGTTAGCATACGCGAGCTGTATCGCTTCGCGTAGTAATGCGTTTCATATCTTTGGTCGCACATCTCAGGAGGCCACCGTGCAACAGACATCTTGCCTGTCTGTCTCGAAGGCCGCCCCCAAAAATCGTAACAGGCAGGATGCCTGTCCCACCAATGCTCGCCCGCATAGCGGGGCGGCCTCCGTGCCGACCGGGAATCGGTGTCCGGCACGAGGTCGGCGCCACCATAACTGTGCGAAATATTGGACAGACGCGTGCACCGGCCATTCAGCCTTCTTGCATTTCGTTAACGCCGATTCCGACACACGTCCGGCTCCTAGTTCCCCGCGGCATCGTCCAGTTGCCGGTATTTCTTGCCGTGGTCGATCCCAAGAGGTTTTTGCCGGAACTTGTCAATTTCTTCGCCCATACGGTGCATGGAATCGCCTGCCCGACCTCCTCCGCGTTGCATGAATCCGAACAGACCATCATGGAGGTCCATGAAAAGCTCTGTGTTGAGCATCGCGTCGATGTGAGCGAAGAGCGGCGCTCCGCCAATGTTGACCGTACCTCCTAGAAAGATAACCGCCCCGATCACCACAATTACGATCATGACTGTCCGCATCGCGAGGACTCCTTGCACGCTGCGCCGTAGCGTCGAGCTAATGCTCCCAGTCTTCCAATCCGGCCCGTTTCGGGTCGATTACGGTTACCTTCGAGTTCCGCAAGGCCAGCCACTTGAGGCACTTGCTGCACTGAATCTTGACCCCGGTCTTCTTCACGAACTTGTCCACTGGGACCTTGCACTCGTCGCAGATAATTACCGCTGCCTCGAGAGAATCAAGGGCCAATGCTTCCCAAAGCTGTCCGCTTGCGGGTTCGATTTCGAGGAGCTGTCTCACGGCTTCGACCATGCTCGCGGCGTCCGAGGCGCTCATCCGGTCGCGGGAGCTGATGGATTCAACCATGTCCACGAGCGTCTTGAAGTCCCGCCGCGGCGGACGGGATGGGGCCGCAGGCCTGGCGGTAGGCCGCTTGACACGAGGGAACCTGAATTTGAGACCCTTCAATGAATTCAGCCACGGAAACCTGTCAGGATAGGTTCTCATGTACCAGACCACAAAGATGAGCACCCAAACTCCGACACCGATAACAACTTCCATCCTGTCTCTTCCCGGCACTTAAGCCAATGCACAGTCGAAGCGGCAAGTCGGCCGGATGCCTCCTCCGCTCCGGACGGCAAACCTGGCTGCGTTTCGGAGGCAACCAACCGACTTCCGAAGTCATTCCTTTATCGGCACATCGGCATCACAGCGATCTCCATCTCATAATTTCACATCGAAGCGCGGCTTTCAAGGTTGCCTTTGCCTGACCGAGCCTGCGCCCTGATTCGTTCCAGGACCTCAAGGGCCTGCCGCCGCGTGGATTCCGGATCACCGGTGTTGTCGATCACGTAATCCGCGCGCCGCTTCTTCTCCTCAATAGGCATTTGCGAGGCAATACGGGCCCGCGCGTGTTCGGGCGTCATACGGTCACGTTCGATCAATCGCCGTTCTTGCACTTCTTTCGGCACGTAGACCACTACAACAACGTCGCACCACTTGTCGAACCCAATCTCGTACAGGAGCGGAACGTCCTCAACCACAATGCTGTGGCCGCTCTGCTCAAAGAAACGAAGAAGTGTGGAGGCTTCCTGCATAATCCGCGGATGCGTTATCGACTCCAGGACGCGGCGCTTTTCAGGGTCGCGGAAAACAACCCCGGCCATGAGGTCCCGGTCCAGTTCACCGTCGCTATTGATGAATTCCTCCCCGAAGGTAGCCCTGATGTCTTCGAGCGCGGGAGCACCCGGCCGGACCACCGCGCGCGCCAATTCATCCAGACAGATTACGGGCACTCCTTCGGCTTCGAATATCTTCAGTACTGTGCTTTTTCCCGACGCTATGCCGCCGGTTAATCCAACGACAAACATCACACATCGCTTTCGCTTATCGTGTAGACGGGATCATTTTTTCTTGCGCAGTTCTTCCAGGAATGCCTGAAATGCCCGGTCGATTCTCTTACCGGTTTCGCTAATGGCATCCCGGAAGAGCCCTGCCTGTTCCTTGAAGGCGCCGCCCATTTTGTCCGCGTAGCTCTGGACAGACTTGAGCAGGTCTTCGCCCGGCCGGCCTGCGGCCTCCCATTGGGACACGAGTCTCTTCTGAGCGAAGTCCACGGCTTGGTCGAAAGTCTCTTTCGACACGTCGCCGATAAGCGACAGCCTTGATTTCACGTCGTCGAGGAAGGCCTCCCACTCGAGGCTCCGTTGAGCGTCAAGCAGCTCCCAGTTCTTCTTGATGTCTGCAACAGCCCGTTCCACATCTTCCGCAGCGAGTTTACCGGACTGCTTGAGCGACCGGGCCACCTGATCGAGCGCGGCCATGAACTCCTCTCGCGACCCGGTCCAGCTTTTGCGGAGGAATGCACGAACTTCGGCCACCATGAACAAGCCGATCGTGCCCAGATTATTCTTGAGTTCCGTGATGGAGTCTTTCACGCTCTTTTTGTCCGTCATGGCGTCCTCCCTGGGCTCGGGATTTCCCAATTGCGTGTATATCGTTATCGTGACCGGAATACCACCAAATCATTGAACCGCCCCGAATTTCGTATCGTACCACGGAGCACAACCGGTCGCAATGGGCATCCGGCCCCATGCGATGTCCATTGCGATGAAATCTTGATTCACACGCGTCTTGATTGATCAGATGCCTTACGTGGGACAAGCGCAATCGGGGGCTGTTGCTTGCGTTTGTGGGAGGGTGCTAGAGATGGTTGCAAAACCTCATAGACATTTCCTCAAGGTGACCATAGCGAACGCCAACCCCAGGAAGGCGACGAACATACTGATATGATGCTCGTATCTCACAACCAGTCTTCTGAAGCCTCCGAGCCATGCGAAGGTGCGCTCAACGATATATCGTCTCCTGGAGCGATCCCAGAATCTGTCGTCTTGTCGATTGACGTTTCGATGGTTCTTTCGATGAGGCGAAAGAAGGCTGATGCCTCGTTTCCTGAGCATTTTCCGATGGGGATCGCTGTCATAGGCCTTGTCTCCAATCATTCGTTTGGGCCGGGTTCTGGGTCTTCCCGATCCTTTTTTCGCGACCTTGATGTCTGCCGGGACCCTCTCAAGGAGCTTGATCTCAGCCGGCGCGGCAGGGTCGGTATGGCTTCCCGGAGGAATACCCTTGCCGGCGACCACCACCATGCACTTTGTTCCCTTGCCCCTTTTGGTAGGCCCCACCGCCGCGCCCCTTTTTTTGCCGGGATGAAGGTTGCATCCACGAATGCCTCTTCCCAATCGAGGACGCCATTCTCGTCAAGCTCCGAGAGGAAGGCTCGCCACATCTCCTTGAGGAGACCTGTTTCATGCCATTTCTTGGGCCTACGCCAACAAATGGAGTAATGAGGATACCTCTGAGGCATGTCTTTCCACCGAGCGCCGGTTTTGAGGACCCAAAGAATTCCCTCGAGTGCAAGCCGTTCATCAACCGGCGGACGCCCCCCTTGGGGTTCTTCCGCCGTTTGGGCATCAGCGGCTCGATCTTTGCCCACTGCTCATCGGTAAGATAGACTGTTTGTTTGCTCACCGGACTTACCTCCGGCGAGTCAAATATACACATTTATATTGAAAAACAAGTACTTAAATCGTGCGCGATTTCGCGCGCTTACAACCAGTCAGAGGTTTTGCAACCGCTTCTAGTCCTCGTGGTCAAGGCTACCCTGATCCGATTTAGGCAATTACCTAAATCGTCCCTCAATTCGTGCTCCCAGAATCTTAGCACGAGGAACCCCTTTTCCGTGAGGTCTGCTGTTGCAGCTCGATCCCGCTCGCGGTTGCGCTGAAGTTTCGCTTCCCAAAAAGCTCTATTCTTGGATGGAACGTGGCCACACGACGGACACCCGTGCCAAAAACAACCATCAACGAATACCGCTATTTTCTGCTCCAGAAACACGAAGTCAGGATTGCCTCTCATCGGCTTCGGTCGTACTTTCCAGCCAGCAACGCCCGCCCTCACCAAACCCGCCCGCAACCTCAATTCCGTGCTGCGGTTTCCCGTGCCACGTACTGCCTTTTGCCGCGCGGAGTCAATGGGTGACACATCGTTAAAGCCGCCCAGCGGCAGCTTTTCGCGCAATCGTTTCTCCATCAGATACCTTCATCGAAAAAAGCTGCCATAGCCCCTGCGACTTGAACTAATTCATCGGGGGAATACGCTTTCTTCACCCACTCTGGCAGACTGGCGGCAGGGAATTGGATCCTGGAAATAGCACTGGACAGTATCCTTACCTTTTCGTTTATCAGTTCCTCAACAGACCTGCTGCAAGATGCCTGGCGAGCTGCCTTCACCAATCCCAGTAAGACCTCCAGGAAAACGAAGCGGCACTTCGAAGGCTGGGCGGGATTGCCTATTGTCGCCCAGAAGTCGATCCCAACTCTGCGATAAATTCTAATTGGATATGCGGAGTCCTTCAAGACGCCCGGTAGCCGATCACGGTCTTCTTCCTGGAACCCTTTGTCCAGGAGCTTCAACAGAACCTGATTTTCTTTATTATTAGTGGAGCCTTCAGTCCCATAACTCAACCCCAATATAATATCAACTCCGTCGAGGTTATGCCTCGCGTAGGTTGATTGCGAGGCCCTCCACCAAGCTCGCCTATTCCTATGGATTGCCGATACCATTCCGTCTACTTGTGTGTCATTTATTGTCCGCGGGCCGCTCTTTATGCCAAGAAGATAACGACGCTTCCCCACCACACAGGACTTATCGATCTCTCGCCACACGGAATCAATGCGGGCCAGGGCCTTTGTTTCGAAATCCATTCCATTTAGCTCCGAGAACTCTTGGACCTTTTCCGGTGGCGCAATCCACTTGACCTTGGTTTCCGGAGAAATGGGATAGACATCAGAGACAAAAGCCTCTACCCCCTTACCAAAGGATGTCTCTAATCCCATGTAAAACTTGTTGTCGAACAAAAATCTAGCATAATCATCAGGTTGATGCAGCTTCAACATCGCAGCAGTAGTCATGACAACGTACGGATTCGCACGATAATCATCAATGTCTTTTTTCTTACGGATTTGTTCCGGAACATATCTGCTCAAGTAATCTGCGATGGCTGACGTCAACGACTCCACACGATATCTGGAAACCTGCCCAAGCAAACGCTTCATCTCGACAGGATCGAACACGCTCTTCTTCTTAAGGCTACGATAAAACTCGTTTGCTCTTGCCATGATCAGACCTGCAAGAAGGCTCGCTCAGTTTTCATCGGGCCATATTCAGCCGTGGGGTTAGACTTATCCTCATCCCAAACATAGACGTTGCCAGACTTGTACCACTTCCTAGTACGCACGTGGGCTCGTATATATTCGTAAGAAAAGTCGGGCAAGTCAGCCTCCTTGGCCGCAGCCTGATCCAATATGTCGAGTATCGTTGTGCCGACCACGCGCGCCAGAGCCACAGGCACAGCGTTGCCGGCCTGAGTGTACTGCTCAAGGGGTGTTCCGCAAAACTCCCAATCATCAGGAAATTCTTGAATTAGAGCATATTCCTTCAGGGTTAATGCTCTCAATTTCGTGGGGTGGCACAGAGATGTGCTGGCATGATTGGGCATTGTGACGAGGGTCGGGCAAGGGAGGTCGAAGCTTAGTTTTCTCCACCATCCTGACCGGCCGCCTTTTGCGAAAAAGGCTTTGCCCAAGGATTCACGTTGCACCTGCTCTGGTAGACTTCTCCAGTTGCTACCCGGTTTGACCATAGCCAGATACCTTTTCTTCCGGTCACTGAAATCCATTAGCACCGAGCAGTCCTCTTGCCGCCCACGCAAAACATCACCAAGGGTCTTGAATGGTTTCAGCCCACCGTTACCGTTTTCGTCAAAGAGACCGCCTTGAACGGCCGCTCCGTTGCTCGGACCATGCGTGGGGAGGGGGAAGCGTGCCTTACGAGACAGCCTGTTGCCGATGATTATCAGCCGCTCCCGCAATTGTGGGGCCCCATAATTCACGGCGTTCACAAGAAAAGCATCCATTCTGTAATTTTCACACTTCGTACGGAGGTCATCTATGAATTGCCTCAACACCGACCCCGGCTGTTCTTCAGCGCTAAGCGGGGGCCCTCCATTTTCAGGTCGGTCCTTGATTCGCCGGTGTCTTAAGGCTGCCGACGCGAGTCCCCGCACATTTTCAATGACAAACACCTTCGGTCTGAGCGTGGCCAAGAAGTCGAGGAATCGCCATAGCATCGTTCCTCGTGGATCGAGAAGCGTGTTACGTTTGCCTGCCGTACTGAATGCTTGGCACGGTGGCCCTCCAGCAATCACGTCCACCTCTCCTGAAATCAGCCCCAGATCGTCCAACAACCGGTTGGGATCTAGAAGAGAGAGGTCACTTTCATAGACCGCCATCCGCCCCGCACCTATTCGTCCCTTGTCTCGGTTGAGCCGGAGGGTGTCGCAGAATACCTTTTCCTTTTCCACGCAAGCCACGGTCACAAACCTGCCGGTTTGTTCTAGACCAATATCGAGGCCTCCAGCACCGGTAAACAGCGATATCACCTGATACTTCGGCGTCTGGTTGTGGGACATCGTTAACAACTCTCCTCCAAGAGGCGGACCGACCGGGCGATCTTCGCGCGCCACCATCTCCCCATTACGATGTTCCTCAACGAACCGACGAACCTTCTCCGAAAAGACTTACCCGCCGGCTATGTGGAGCACGCCTAGACCCTAATTGCGACCAGCTGGAATCCGCTTGTTCACCGTTGATCATTTGTGGCCTCCATATATCTCTCTCTGGCCGCAATATCGCACAAGATTGCACCGTTTTCCAAGAGTAGAATTGCCGGACGGACCTAAGATTCTCGACAGGGTTTGCGATAAGAGGATGGCAGCGCCGAAGAGCGAGTTTTCTGCGAGGGGAAGAGTAAGGGTAATTCGCGGTTTACCAGGAATCGTTCCGCGCTGCAGGGCTTTTTTTCCC
>JAIWNO010000258.1 GCA_020216785.1 Desulfomonile sp. | reverse complement strand
TTACGACTACCGGATCTCCACGGGACCCCTGGAGGCCGCCAACAACAAGATCAAAACACTCCAGCGACAGGCCTACGGGGTTCGAGATCCCGCATTTTTTACACTCAAGATCTATGCGCTACATCTGACCACCTACGCACTTGTCGGATGAGCCGAAATAACGGCCGCGCTTGACTGACTCATTGACCACTCCATTATTTTTTTTCCTCGTGGTCAAATACACAAGTGCGGCTTCTTTTTTAAGAACTATCATTCGAGCGGGAAAAAAGCTCCGCAGCGCGGAACGATTCCTGGTAAACCGCGAATTACCCTCACTCTTCCCCTCGCAGAAAACTCGCTCTTCGGCGCTGAGTCGCAGCGACATCCATATAGCGAAGCGGAGAAAGAGGAAAAACGGGGCATCTCTGCAAAGTACGGGGACGGCGCAGAGAGGATGCATGGGCGTCCAGCTCTACTCCAATCGCAGCCGCCCGTTGTCGGGCTAAGAAGCAATTATGTAATTGACTTTCGGCGGCACGTACCCGCATATCTTGAGTACGTGACCCTCGCGGTCCTTCCGCGGGCGTTTTTCCTTTCTCTCTTCATGCATCCGTGGCGACTCACCCCTGACGGCTGTGGATCCAGCCGGCAGGGATGTTCTTCAAACCGAGGCGTGGCCTCATGGACATGAAGCGCAGTCACTACGAAGATATCAGGCTGTTTTCGTCACGCGTGGTTTTTGCTTGGTTTCTAGTGTTCGCCGGAGTCCTGGTCAGCTATCCTTTCGCGGCTTCCTGGCTGGGAAAGAACTATTACATCTACATGGCCAACTACATGGCCATCAACGTGATCGTCGCGGTAGGACTGAACCTGCTCGTGGGATACGCGGGCCAGATTTCCCTCGGCCACGCGGGCTTTTTCGGGATCGGCGCTTATGGCACCGTGCTGCTCATGACCAAGTTGCAGGTCCCGTTTGTGCTCGCATTGCCCTTGGCCGGGCTGGCCGCCGCAGGGTTCGGGTTCCTTCTGGGGCTGCCTGCATTGCGGCTGGAAGGTCCGTATCTGGCTGTTGCAACTTTGGGGTTCGGTTTGACGGTGACCCAAATAATCGGTCGGTGGGACCTGTTCGGGGGACGGCAGGGGTTGCACGCTCCTCCACTCGCTCTTGGACCCGTGACACTGGCGGGCGACTTTAATCTCTATTGGCTGATCGTTCCCACAGCGGTTGTCATGACCATGGCCGCACGAAACATTACCAAAACAAAGGTCGGCCGCGCGTTCGTTGCGATTCGCGACTCCGATGTTGCGGCGCACACGATGGGGGTGAACTTGACCTATTACAAGACTCTCGCGTTTGCGGTGTCGGCATTCTATACCGGGGTAGCCGGCGGCCTGTACGCGTTTGCTCTCGGGTTTATCGAGCCGCAAACGTTCAATCTTATGCTGTCGATTCTATTCCTGTCCATGGTAGTGGTAGGAGGCTTGGGGTCGATTTTCGGGTCGGTGGTTGGCGCGATGCTGTTGTCGCTCCTGAATCTCAAACTAGCCAGCGTTCACACTCTTCCGTTCCTCGGGCCGGTCCTCTTGCAGCTGTCCGAGAGCTGGTTCACCGTCTCCGGACTGCCCAATTTCCAGTACATCGTTTACGGGCTGATCATGTTCCTTATCATCGTATTCGAGCCGCTCGGAATATTTGGTTTCTGGATACGGACGAAGATCTACTGGAAGAGTTATCCTTTCTAAGAGCCCACGGCCCCGGCCGGCAATAAGCGGATCGGCCGTAGGATCTTCAGGAGCGCCATTACGATGCTTTGGCAAATCGTCATCGGTGGAATTGCCGTCGGGAGCGCGTATGCGCTCATCGCCCTGGCAATGGTGATCATCTACAAGACGTCGGAGGTGCTCAACTTTGCCCAGGGCGACATGGCATGCTTGAGCACGTACGTGACGTTCATGCTCTTGCACGGATACGGTTTTCCGTTCTGGGTGTCGTTGCCGTTGACGCTGCTGTTTGCGTTCGTGCTGGGGGCGTGCTGCGAGTTTCTGTTTCTACGGCGTGCCAAAGACCCTACCGTGCTCGGTCTCATTATCATGACCCTCAGCCTTGAGATGATTCTGTTCGGCTTGTTATCGTGGAAGTGGGGATCGGACCAGAGAGAGCTACCCTTCCCCATCACTTCGTACGATACATTCACCATCGGGAGCTTCTATGTGAGTCGGCTGGAGGTTCTGACTTTTGTGGTTGCCCTTGTGATGATGGCTCTTCTGTTTCTCTTTTTTCGATACACAAAGACGGGAATCGCTATCAAGGCGACGCAATTGAATCGCGACTCCGCACGCCTTATGGGCATACGAACGAATCGGATCCTCATGGGAACGTGGGGATTGTCGTCGGTGGTGGGTGCGGTAGCAGCGCTGCTCATTGCGCCGGCCTCCACGCTTGACCCCTACATGATGTGGGACCCTCTGCTCAAAGGCTTCAGTTCGGCGGTGCTCGGCGGGATGACGAGTTTGCCGGGCGCTGCCGCAGGGGGCTATATCGTGGGAATCGTTGAAAACCTTTTCGGCACATATGTTTCCATTGAGTTTAAGTCGGCGGTGGCGTTTGCGATCATCGTGTTGATCCTTTGTATCAAACCGAGCGGCCTGTTGGCGCGCCACTATGTGAAGAAGGTCTAGCGCGGGTGCTGCGGCCCGCCCATAACTGACGGACGAGGAGTAGCTCCAATGAAGAAGATGTTGCTGTGGACGATCGTTATGGCGCTGGTGATCGCCGTGTGCGCGGCTGGAGCAGTGACAGCCGCTGATGCCCCCGGTGTGAGCGACACGGAGATCCGGATCGGCCAATGGGCCGCGTTAACGGGCCCCGCTGCTGCGTGGGGGGCGGTGGCGCGCGGCGCTGAGGCGTACTTTAAGATGATTAACGATGAAGGCGGAATCCACGGCCGCATGATCAAGCACCTCGTTTTCGACGACCAGTACAATCCTGCACGGACAGTAGCGGGCATCAAGGAACTCGTGGAAGGACCAGGTGTATTTGCATTCGTCGCGGGGGATTGCACCGCATGTGCGCTCGCAGCCAGGGACTACCTCGTGGAGAAAAAGATTATCTGGATGGCGCTCGGCAACGCATGGTCCATCAAACCGGACCGGCATTTCTTTTTCATTTATCCCAACTATCTCGACGAAGCAGCGATCCTCGTGAAATATGCGGTCGAAACCATGGGCAAGAAAAAGATAGCTTTCTTCTACCAGAACGACGACTACGGCAAAGGCGGCCTCAAGGGTGCTCAACAGCAGCTCGAAAAATACAAGCTCAAACTTGCGGCGGAAGTCCCTGTCGAACCACAGGATCGCGATCTCAAGTCCCACACAATGGCCATCAAGAATGCCGACCCCGACGTAGTGATCCTGTGGGTGAACCCGACCAGCGCAGTGATCATGCGTAAGACCGCTGCGGCAATGAAGTTCGCTCCGCTATGGATGGCGCCGAGCACTCTTGCCGACCCAGCGCTGATGAACCAAATCACGGGCGGCCTGTGGGAAGGCACCATCTTCTCGTGCTTGGCAGAGCTTCCCGATGCGGACATCCCCTTGATGAAAAAATACCGTGCGGCTTTCGAGAAGTACGTGCCCAAGGGCGAGCGGTGGGGCATCATGTACATGGCCGGTTTCGGGTTCGCTGAGCCGCTCGTCGAGGCGTTGAAAAAGGTCGGCCGCGACGTGACCACCGATAAGGTTATAGCGGAACTCGACAAGATGACCGACTTCAAGGGAATTTTTGGGCATATCACATTCAGACCGGAAGATCGCCAAGGCCAGAAGGAGGTTTTCATCGCCGAGGCGCTCAAAGACGGCAAGTCCAAACGCCTTTCCGATTGGATCAAGGCAGACAGGTAGTGTATCGATATGGATTTGCGCCTTAGGTCAGCAGAGCATGGCGCGGCTGGAGCATCATGGCTTCGAGCCCCCCAAAGTGACCGAAGGCCGTTGGTGTCATGCGCTAGCCTCAGGCGGTGGTATGCGCTGAGGAGTCAACAATCCTGTGGATAGCGGACAAGAGCAGAAAGTAACGGAATGGCTTTCTTCAGCACCGAAGGTCTCTCCATCAGCTTCGGCGGCTTAAAAGCTTTAGCCGACGTGAGCATCGATGTGCAGCGCAACAGCATCTCGGCAATCATCGGGCCGAACGGCGCCGGCAAGACTACCCTCTTCAACTGTATCAGCGGGATCTATCGCGCGCAGCAAGGCCGCATCATATTCAAGGACAAGGAAATTCATCGACTGCCTCCCCACAAGATCGCCGCGCTGGGCATCGCTCGGACGTACCAGAATGTGGAACTCTTCGCGCACATGACCACGATGGACAATCTCATGCTGGGGAGGCATCTTTTTCTGAAGACAGGCCTGCTTTCGGGAGCGACGCTTTTCCATAGCCGCTCCCGGTCAGCTCGGGACGAGATCGCGAACCGCGATCGCGTCGAACAGATTATCGATTTTCTCGAACTTCAGGCCGCCCGCAACGAGTTCGTTTCAAACCTCCCTTTCGGCACGCAGAAGAAGGTGGAACTAGGCCGCGCGCTCGCTCTGGAGCCTGAACTGCTCCTCTTGGATGAACCGTGCGCGGGCATGAACGTGGAAGAGAAACAGGATCTTATGATTTGGCTCAAGGACATCCAGGAGGAATTCGGGATCACGTGCCTCCTCATCGAGCACGACATGAGCCTCGTGATGGAGATCTCGGAGCGCATTACCGTACTCAACTATGGCCGCAAGATCGCCGAAGGCACACCCGATCAGATACAGAACGATCCGCAGGTTCTTGAAGCATACCTGGGTGGAGACGACCGTGCTGAAAATTAGCAACATCGAGACCCTCTACGGGAAAGTCTACGCGCTGCGCGGCGTCTCGATGGAGGTGTCCCAAGGCCAGGTCGTCGCAATCCTGGGTCCTAACGGTGCGGGAAAGACAACTCTACTAAAGACTGTGATGGGGCTTATCGAAGATCAGCCCGACAAAGGCACGGTTGAATTCCTCGGCCGGCGCATTGACAGGATGGAAGTCGAGGATATAGTGCGCATGGGCATCTCGTGTGTACCCGAAGGCCGGGACCTCTTTGAAGAGCTGACCGTGCGTGAGAACCTTCTCATGGGCGGATATCCGCGACGGGATAGCAATGGAGTTGCCCAGGACATCGAACGGGTGTATACCCTCTTCCCCGTCCTGAAGCAGCGGCAGCGCCAGTGGGCCGGCACGCTCTCGGGCGGTGAGCAGCAGATGGTCGCGATCGGGCGGGCGCTCATGGCGCGTCCGAAGATGCTCTTTCTCGATGAGCCGTCATTGGGACTGGCGCCGGTGATGGTGCGCAAAATCTTCCAGGTAATACGTGAAATCCGCGACAGCGGGGTAACAATTCTGCTGGTGGAGCAGAATGCTCGAATGGCACTGAATGTCGCCGACTACGCGTTTGTGCTGGAGAACGGTAGGTTCGTTCTGGAAGGGACACCGTCTCGGCTCATGCAGGACGAGGATGTGCGTGAATTCTACCTAGGGATCAAGTCGGAGGTATCGGTCAAAGGGTACCAGCGATACAAGCGAAAGAAGCGCTGGAGGTAGTTGCGCCGCAGGTTCGCAGTGCGGCGACAAAGGGGCGAACGAGATGATATCTTTAGTAATTTATTGGATCGTGATTACAATGGCGATACTCATCGCTGCATTTATTCTTCCAGGAATCCGTGTGCGCAGCCTCGGTGCCGCGCTTGCAGCTGCCGCTGTGCTGGGGCTCTTGAATATGTTCATCAAGCCGATTCTGATCTTTCTGACGCTGCCCATCACCGTCTTGACGCTTGGACTGTTCGTCATCGTCATCAATGCTCTCCTCCTGATGCTCGCAGGGGCGATTGTACGAGGGCTCGAAATCAAGTCGTTTTGGTGGGCCGTCGCGGGCGCTGTGATCGTGAGTATCGTTACGTCGGTGCTGCATTCGGCCCGTTTGTGAGGATTTTGTCAGGTAGTTCTCGTTCTTTGGACAAAGTGATATAGGGAGATGATGCCGACCGGGCAGCCCCTAATCGTTCATCCGGAAAGCCGGCACGCCCAATATTTTGAAACGTGAGCGCTCTGAGCGTCGGGGGGAATAATTACGAAAGCAGTCTGACGGAGGAGAATTATGAAGGAGTATGTGTCGTGGACGCCGCGTCTCACCACGCACGTCGACACAATTGATGAGCAACACAAGGAGTTGTACCAACGGTTGAACAGCGTTGTCGATGCGATAATGCAGGGCAAGGGCAAAGAGGAAGTCGAGCAGTTCATCAACTTCCTCTTGGAATACACCCGATTCCACTTCGGGACGGAAGAGCGGTACATGGAGCAATTCCAGTACCCTGGAATACTGACTCACAAGACGGACCACGAGCGCCTCACACGGGAGGTGCAGACGATGGCAGAACAGCTCAGGTCGCGAGGAGCGGACTCTATGCTGGTGGTCTCAGTTACACAGCAAATGGGCCAATGGCTGGGCGACCACATTGGGACAATTGACACCGCGCTGGGGAGATACCTCAAGACTCGCCTATGAGTCGCCGATGTTGAAGCCGGCCGAGATCCAGGCCGAAAAACCCAGAGGAGTAATTAAAAGGACCTGGGGTGTCACCAACTATAGCAGTTGCTAAAAGTTCTGACCGAATCGCAGGTCTTTTGGTGGGTGTCGGGAGGTCCCGTTCACTTCGAGCGACGCAAAGCCGTCGAATCTTCGTTCACGAGACCTCCCGACACCCTGGAGAAATCAATCGGAAATTATTTTTGGCAACTGCTATAACATTGCTGGAAAAGCCGGTAGCAGCATCCGGCGTAAATCGAGGATTCATTGGACAAACATCGCCTTGAAAGTTTGTGCGTTGCGCACGGCATTCGCTGCGTAATCGTTATTGAAAAAGGCATAGATGACTCGGCCCGGCAGATGAGGTCGTAGCACCTCGACCCATTGCGATAGCTCTTCATCGGAATAGTCGTACCGATAGAGGCCCCGGCCTGTTCCGTGGAATCGCACGTACAGAAAGTCCGCAGTAGGGTATAGGGCGTTGGGCAACCGCGGATGGCTGACCGCGACAAACGCTGCTCCATGAGCAGCGAGAATTGTGGCGGTCTCGTCATCCCACCAACTCGCGTGGCGGAACTCTACCGCGTGCTTCACTTGGCCGGGGAGCGTCGACAAAAACCTCTTCAGACGACCGGCGTCCTTGTGCAGGGAGGGCGGCAATTGCCACAGAATCGCCTTCAGCCGGGTAAGGAGCATCACTCGGTCGAAAAAGACCTTCTGTGGCTCGTCGCATTGCTCAAGCCTTTTCAAATGGGTGACCAGCCGCGGCCCTTTCACCACGAGATGGAACCCTGACCCCAGCCTTCGATTCCACGAGTCGATCATAGCCTGAGTGGGCGTCCGATAGAACGTGGCGTTAACCTCAACAGTGTTGAAATGTCGAGCATAATAGCTTAGACGATCGGCTCCCTTGACTTCCTTGGGATAGAACCGCTCGTCCCAATCCGCGTATACCCAACCTGAAGTGCCCACAAAGACGCGTGTCTCGGTCATGGCCCGGCGTCACTACGATGGAGCGTCCTCTCTCTTCGATGAAGAAAAGATTCGGCGCGTCGGCTTCCTGAGCATAGTCCAGAGGGAAAGCACCGCTATTAAGAGGAGCACGCCCCCGCTTGTCGCCAGTGTTTGAACAATGCCGATTACGAGTCCTAGTATCCTCGTAGACACCAAGCCCTGGACAGTACCCACTACAAGCAGGAGTGTGGCAGCATGGAATGCCCACCGCTTGAATTTGTACAAACCGACAGCGGTTGCCAGGCACGCGCAAAGGAGAATCCCCAGAATGACAACCGTCCTCATGGACGCATACCGGCTTATGTGAGCAAATAACGCAACAGCAACCAGTCCCGCAGCGAGAGCAAACAGCAAAGCCACTACACGGACGCAGCGGTACGCGAAAGACTGTATTTTCAGCTCGTTTCGCTCATCACGGGTAACCCAGCGTCCTTTAAACAGCACAAGCCCGCGTTGCCGGGCTTCGTCCCTCGATACGTCCGATTCCGGTATGCCCCACTCTGAGTTGATAAGGAGATCTGTGCGCTCCGGCTGATATTTTTTCATTCACTGCCCCTGCCGGGATGTGAATAAGATTGCTTCAACGGGAAAAAGGCGAGGGCCGAACATACACGCCGTCTTGATCGCGGACCATATTCCAGCATGAGGTGCACGGTCAACGGCAAAGTGCCTTGAGAATGTCGAGCTTTCAACATCTCACCTTCACACGCTAAGACTCTGTTCTCTTATTCCTTTTGGGAAAGTCCTGTTATCGACGGAACGATGCGATCCAGTTGCGATAGATGGTCTCCGCGCGGCTATCCAGGACGTCGTGGGCCTCGTCGTATCGAGCGAGAATCGCCGCAAGATCCGGCAATCCCGCAAACCACTCGGCGAGCATCTCGCGAGTGACCTCCACGTGAAATTGCAGCCCGTACGCACAACCATACCGGAACGCTTGGTGCGGACAGTCCACCGATGCTGCGAGCAGGACGCCTCCGTTAGGGATGCAAAACATGTCCTCGTGCCACTGAAGCACCTCCAGTTCACGCGGGATCCCGTGAAAAAACAGATCGCGCTCGCCCGCGTCGGTAAGAGAAACACTGCACCAACCAACTTCTTTGACCGGCGATTTGGTAACCTCCGCGCCGCAAACGCGGGCGAGCATCTGTGCGCCGAGACATATCCCGAGAACCGGGACATTCCGGCCGATCGCCGTGCGAAGGAAGCCGGCCTCCGCAGCGAGGAACGGGTATCTGTCATCTTCGTACACGTTCATGGGGCCGCCCATGGAAATAATCGCCGCGTAGACCGTCGGGTCGGCAGGCAGCGCCTCGCCCGCGTAGAGCCTCACCGTCTGCAGACGGCATCCCTGAGCTTCCAGAAAGGTCCCAAGACTCCCCGGTCCTTCTGAATCCACATGCATGGTCACGAGTATTTCCATTGTCAGAATTCCTTGTGTTGTTTCTTAGGAGCGAGTGCTCACCGGCGGCAGTAGTTGTACCGATTGGTGATAGGCAGTCGCCAGTCCTTGCCGAACGCCCTCGGGGTGATCTTGATGCCCGGCGGGGCCTGTCTTCGTTTGTATTCATTGCGGTCCACCATACGGACCACGTCTTCCACCGTCCGCGGATCGAATCCATCTGCAGATATCTCGCCCGGAGACTTGTCTTCCTCCACGTACGCTTTGAGAATCGGGTCTAGCACGCTATAGGGCGGCAACGAGTCCTCATCACGCTGATCCGGTCTCAGCTCAGCGGTCGGCGGCCGCTTGATCACGCTCCGGGGGATGAGATCATAGCCGGCGCGCTCGTTGACAAACTCCGACAAAGCGTACACCAGTGTTTTCGGCACGTCCTTGATCATCGCGAATCCGCCCGCCATATCGCCGTACAACGTGCAGTATCCTACCGCCGTCTCGCTTTTATTTCCCGTAGTAATGACGAGCCAGCCAAACCGGTTCGAGAGGCCCATGAGTATGTTGCCTCTGATGCGGGCCTGGAGGTTTTCCTCAGCCACACCCGCTGAGCCTTCTCCAAAAGGCCCTGCCAGCGCGCTCAGGTAGCTCTGAAGGATATCCCGTATCGGTACCGTGATCAAATTGATACCCAGGTTTCGGGCCAGGACCTCCGCGTCGGAGAAGGTCTCCGTGGAGGTATACTGCGACGGCATGGTCACACCGATGACGTTCTCAGCACCCAGAGCCTCGACCGCAATCGCTGCCGTAAGAGAAGAGTCGATCCCGCCGCTGAGGCCTATCACGACCTTGGAAAAACCATTCTTCCGCACATAGTCACGCGTGCCGAGCACGAGCGCGTCGTAGATCTCCTCGACCTTGTTCATCTCAGGCGCGATCGAACTTCCAATTCGCCGCCGCGGGGAACGGCCGAGCGCTTTGAGATAGTGAAGCCCCCTCCCCTTTCCTACCAGTTGCGGTAAACGCTGCTTCGGGATCGGACCGGTGTCGAAATCCACCAGCAACAGGTGCTCCTTGAATCGCGGGGCAAGTGCGATCAGTTCTCCGTTTGGGTCCACCACGAGGCAGCCGCCGTCGAACACCAGCTCGTCCTGTCCTCCCACAAGGTTATTGTAGAAGACCGTAGCATTGGTGACTCGAGCGAACCGGTCCGTAATCTCGTGCCTTACCGCGAGCTTGCCCGCGTAAAACGGCGAGCCGTTGATGCTGAGCACCGCGTCCACCCGGTTATCCCGCGCGAACATCTCGGTGACGGAGCCCGGAATCCATATGTCCTCACAGACCGTAAGCGAGAACCGCACTCCGTCGATCTCGAAAACCACGCATCGCATTCCGGGTTGAAAATAGCGCTTCTCGTCGAATACGCCATAATTGGGAAGCTCCACCTTGTAGTACACATCCACCAGGGTACAGTTGTGGATGAGAGCGGCCGCGTTGAACGCGTGCCGCTCGTCGGAGTCCGCATATCCCACCACGACTGAGATTCCGGCGCAGTGGGGCAAAAGCATTTCCAGAGCAGCGTGGTTATCCCGCAAGAAACGGGGCTTGAGCAAGAGGTCTTCCGGAGGGTATCCGCACAAGGCAAGCTCCGGAAAGGTTACGATATCCGCCGAAGCCTCCCTGGCCATCTGGATATAATGAACAATCTTGGAGAGGTTTCCCGCGAAGTCGCCGACCGTCACATTGATCTGAGCTTGAGCGATTCTAACCGAACCCATAACGTGTTACCTCCCGGCTGCGGCCATCTTATCACAGGAGCGCATGGGCTGCGTGCAGGAAGAGCCTCTTGCGCACAGTCCGGGAGAGGCGACAAATTGGGGACCCACTCGCGTCGGACGGGTCCCCGCGTGTCATCAATCCTGGTCAATCGCCATCAGCAGTCGAAATAAAGAGCAAACTCATAGGGATGCGGACGTCTGCGAACAGGGTTCAGCTCGTTTTCCGTCTTATACTCGATCCACATATCGATCGCATCCTGGGTGAACACGTCGCCCTTGAGAAGGAACTCGTGATCCTCTTCGAGAGCCTTGAGCGCTTCAGCAAGGTCTCCCGGTGTGGAGGGCACGCCTGCAAGCTCTTCAGGGGAAAGCGCGTAGATGTCCTTGTCAAGAGGCTCGCCGGGATCGATCTTGTTTTCGATACCGTCCAGAGCGGCCATAAGTATCGCGGAAAACGCAAGGTAACCGTTGCACGAGGGGTCGGGTGTGCGATACTCGATGCGCTTGGCCTTCGGAGAAGGGCTGTACATAGGGATGCGGCAGGCTGCGGAGCGGTTCCGGCCCGAATAAGCAAGGTTCACCGGCGCCTCGAAGCCGGGAACGAGCCGCTTGTATGAGTTGGTGGTCGGGTTGCAAATTCCGCACAGTGCCGGAGCGTGCTTGAGAATGCCGCCGACAGCCCACAACGCCACCTGGGAGAGTCCCGCGTACTTGTCGCCCGCGAAGATTGGCTTGCCTTCTTTCCAGATGCTTATGTGGGTGTGCATACCGGAACCATTGTCCTCGAAGAGCGGCTTAGGCATGAAAGTGACGGTCTTGCAATGCCGCTTTGCCACGTTCTTGAGGATGTACTTGAACCACATCAGATTGTCGCCCATTTGAACGAGCGGCGAAAAGCGCATGTCGATCTCGCCCTGGCCCGCGGTCGCCACTTCGTGATGCTGGCACTCGACAGAGATCCCGATGCTCTCCATGATGAGAACAACTTCCGTGCGGATATCCTGCTGCGAGTCGCTCGGGGATACGGGGAAGTAACCTTCCTTGTGACGCGGCTTGTACCCGAGATTCGGGTTTTCCTCTCGACCGGTGTTCCACCAACCTTCAACAGAATCCACTTGGTGAAAGCCGTGGTTGGAGCCGTAGCTATATCGAACGTCGTCAAAAATGAAGAACTCCGCTTCGGGGCCAAAATACGCGGTATCACCGATCTTGGTGTACTTCAGGTATGCTTCCGCCTTCTGAGCTATGTTACGTGGGTCTCGGGTGTAGCGCTCTTTGGTGATCGGGTCGACAATGTTGCAGATCAGTGAAAGGGTCGGCTCCTTCATGAACGGGTCCATGACCGCAGTGTTCGGGTCGGGCACCACGAGCATATCGGACGCGTGGATCGGCTGCCAACCTCTGATGGAAGATCCGTCGAAACCGAAGCCGTCTTCGAACGAATCCTCGTCCAGCTCGTGGAGCGGTACGCTGAAATGCTGCCACATGCCCGGGAAGTCCATGAACTTCAGGTCCACCATGACAGTGCCGTTTTTCTTGGCAAATTCGATTACCTCTTTTGGTTCCATAGAATGCTCCTTCCGGCGCAAGTATATGAGCCCCGTTAAGGTGGGGCTTCCGTGAAAACATGACTTTATTTTGAGGCTCTGCGGGCTAACCCGACAAAGCCGGCATCCGCACAACTGTGTGAATCACGACAATGCGTCTTGATCACGCTCACCGGTGCGGATGCGCACAGCCGACTCAATGGAAGAGACGAAGATCTTCCCATCCCCGATACTGCCGGTGCGTGCCGCGGCGATAACCTTTTCAATCACCTGATCGACCATCTGCGCGGGCACCACCATCTCGACTTTGATCTTCGGGAGGAAGTCCACCAGGTACTCCGCGCCTCGATAGATCTCCTTGTGACCTTTCTGCCGGCCGAAGCCCTTGACTTCCGTCACCGTCATCCCCTGGACACCGACCGACCCCAGCGCTTCTTTCACGTCGTCGAGCTTGAACGGCTTAATGATCACTTCTACCTTTTTCATTCTTTACCCCTTTTCCGCTGTCAGGCGTTTGACGGAAGTGGACTCTCACCCGGTCTCCTTGAACGCCGGCGCGCGCACTTGTGCCCCGTGGGTCCCCTCTCCCCTAGAAGTTGTACCCCACTTCCCCGTGGGCAGCGGTGTCTACGCCCGCGTCCTCTTCCTCGTCGGTTACTCTGAGTCCCATGGTTGCCTTCACCACGTAAAGTATGATTGCCGTCACAACAGCGCAAAATACGATCGTGGCCAGTACTCCGAGAACCTGAGTAGCAAGCTGTGAGGGATTGCCGAAAAAGAGCCCGTCGTTACCCGCCTGATTTATCAGTTTTGAAGCGAAGAGTCCAGTCGCTACCGTGCCCCATACTCCGCCGACTCCGTGAATCCCTACCACGTCCAATGAATCGTCATATCCTAAACCGTCTTTCGCGAGCACCGCCAAGTAGCAGATCACGCCCGCCACGAGACCGATAATTATCGCACTGCCAAGTCCTACGAATCCCGATGCCGGCGTGATGGAGCCCAGTCCTGCAATCGCGCCCGACGCGAGTCCCAGCGTCGTCGGTTTGCGCTTGAGCGCCCACTCGGCGAATAACCATGAGAGCGCACCCACCACCGCAGCTACGTGCGTCACCAGGAACGCGTTGGCAGCCACGCCGTCTGCGGCAAGTTGACTCCCTGCATTGAAACCGAACCATCCGAACCACAACAGGCCAACTCCAAGCAGCGTGAGGGTGAGATTATGCAGAATGAACGGCCTCGTACCGTAGCCTTTCCTTTTGCCCACCACCACAGCGCACACGAGCGCCGCAACTCCACAATTCAGATGCACCACCAAGCCGCCTGCAAAATCCAGTATGCCGCGTTGCTGCAACCAACCGCCACCCCAAACCCAGTGGCAAATGGGCCCGTACACGAACGTGATCCACAGCACCATGAATATGACATACGAACTGAACTTCATTCGCTCGGCAAAGACCCCGGCAATCAGCGCCGGCGTTATGATCACGAACATGCCCTGGAAGATCATGTAAACCGTGTGCGGGATAGTGAGGCATTCCTTAACCTCCGGACCGACGCCTCGGCCCAGAAAGTGGTTCAACCCGCCTATGAAACCGCCCACGTCGGTACCGAACGAAATGCTATAGCCGTATACGATCCAGATGACCGTCGCCAACCCCATCAGGAAGAAGCTGTGCATCATGGTCGAGAGCACGTTCTTCGACCGGGTCAATCCGCCGTAAAAGATCGCCAGCCCCGGCGTCATCAACAGTACCAGCGCAGAGCATACCAAAACAAAGCCCGTATCAGCCGCACTCATGCCGATCTCCTCTACCCGGCTATTTGTGCGCCCAAACAAGTCGATGCCTGCCACAGGGAGCGGCGTCAGGTTCTCCGGTGAGGATGCACTCTGCGTGCCATCGGGGATAAGACGGGAGCAGTCACTGATAATTATCTGAAATAGTGCTGTTAATTGTGCTCACAGAAGTCTCGGACGGCAAGGCGGAAAACCCATATTCCGACATTTTCGTAACTTTTTGCTTTCAAAAGCTACGTTATTGTCGATAATCCTTTAGCATCTTCTCCTGCCACGCTTTGTATCTTCAGTCCTTCCGCGTTCAAAACCTCCACTATGTCCGCATTGCTCGAACCAGCATGAGGGGCGGGGCATAAACCCGCCCTCAGCGGTTGTCTGCGGGATCGGCAAATACGCTCGTGTGATTCGGTCTGCTAGATCGCATCAGCGTCGCGCTCGCCGGTTCGGATTCGCACGATTCGCTCCACCGGCGTGACGAAGATCTTCCCGTCGCCGATAGTGCCTGTACGAGCGGCTGCTACGATCTTTTCCACCACCTGGTCGACCATGTCCGACGGGACCACTGTCTCCACTTTGATCTTCGGGAGGAGGTCCACAAGATACTCGGCGCCTCGGTAGATCTCTTTGTGGCCCTTCTGGCGGCCGAAGCCTTTGACTTCCGTCACCGTCATGCCCTGGATCCCCACGGAACCCAGCGCCTCCTTTACCTCGTCCAATTTGAACGGTTTGATAATTGCCTCTATTTTGAACATGCTGACTCTCTCCTGCGAATTCTCTGCGGTCTGTCGAAGCCCCTCCGGTAAGGACGGACAGTCCTCTCGGCGGCTTACAGATTGTACGCGGTCTCACCGTGTTCGGACTGGTCGACGCCTACCACCTCTTCCTCTTCGGTCACCCTGAGCCCCATAATCGCTTTTATGATGTAAAGGAGAATCAGGCTGACCACGAACGAGTACACGATGGTCGCAAGGACCGCAACAATTTGGTTGCCCAACTGTGCGGCGTTGCCGAAAAAGAGGCCGTTCTTACCCTCTCCGGCGAACGCCTCACAGGCAAACAACCCGGTAGCAACGGCACCCCAGGCGCCGCCGACAGCGTGGATGCCGACCACGTCAAGAGCGTCGTCATATCGGAGAGAACTTTTCGCCAGCACGGCCAGGTAACAAACAACGCCTGCCACGCCACCGATGATCACCGAGGAAACCGGCCCTACGTAACCGGCAGCGGGAGTGATCGCCACAAGACCGGCCACCGCGCCCGACGCGATACCCAACGTTGTAGGCTTGCCCTTTATCGCCCACTCGGCAAATACCCAGGACATCGCAGCGGCCGCGGTCGCCATATGTGTCACCACAAAGGCCATCGAGGCCGTCTCGTTAGCCGCAAGCGCGCTTCCTGCGTTGAACCCGAACCAACC
>JAIWNO010000257.1 GCA_020216785.1 Desulfomonile sp. | reverse complement strand
GAACCAGAGCAATCCCGCACCAAGCAGCGTCAGCGTAAGGTTGTGCGGGATCATGGGCACTGTGCCGTAACCTTTGCGCTTACCCAGTACCAATGCGCACGCGAGGCCCGCCACACCGGAATTGATGTGAACGACCGTCCCGCCGGCAAAATCAAGCGCTCCCAATCCCTGGAGCCACCCGCCGCCCCAGACCCAGTGACACACCGGCGAGTACACGACCGTGAGCCATAAGAGCATGAAGACCACGAACGAGCTGAACTTCATGCGCTCGGCAAACGCTCCCGAAATCAGGGCTGGAGTAATTATGGCGAACATGAGCTGAAACACCATAAATGTGGACGCCGGGATCTTTGTGTCAGGCCACAACTCTGCGCCCACGCCGCTGAGCGCGAAATTGCCCAGACCGCCGACGAACCAATTCCCCTCTCCGAACGAGAGGCTGAAGCCGTAGAACAGCCACACGATCGAGACCAGGGCCATAAGGAAGAAACTGTGCATCATTGTAGACAGCACGTTCTTCGACCGGGTCATGCCTCCATAAAACATCGCCAAACCCGGCGTCATGAGGAGTACCAGCGCCGAACTGGCAAGCACCCACGCCACGTCAGCACCATTCATGTTACGAACCTCTCTTTGGATGTGTTTGTGTGCAGAGCCTTGTTCCGTTTCCGGAGGGGCGCCCGCCTGCGGGTCCAGCCCTTTCGGGCACCGGAAGCAGGACGAACGCTACCTTGTCGGACGGCAGTAGGATGCACCCCAGCGCCAGGCCTGATTATTCACCGAAGGAGCGGTGGCCGGCCCTGGAGCCGTGACAATTACGTGCACAAACACAAAGCAATAGGGGTGCCATACAGCCGTCTGTTCGATGGCTGTACTGTAACATGCTGATATGTAACAGCTTGTTTTGTTTACTCTCGAAAAAGAGAACCGGTGAAGGTAGGCGGATTTCCTACATAAAAGTATGGTGACAACAAATAGCCTACGTTCGTGTACGAAATCTATGCACGTCGATCCCGTACTTCTGCACCCGCAGACCCATGATGCGCTCCGACAAGCCCAATGCACGCGCCGCCTTCGCCTTGTTCCCCCGCGCTGTCTTCAACGCATCGTAGATCAAATCCCGCTCAAGGTTCTCCACCGATGCCTGAAGCGTCCCCACGTGCTCAGTCCCGCTCGCCTCCGCAGTTTGGAGGCTCGGCGGGAGATGGTGGCCGTAGATGACATAATCCGCGCTCAGCAGCACGGCGCGCTCGATGCAATTCTCCAGTTCGCGCACATTCCCCGGCCAGTGGTAGCTCAGCAGCATGTCGATCGCCGGAGTTGAGATGCGCCGTATCGATTTGTGGTGGGCCTTGTTATACCGCTCTATGAAATGGTCCGCCAGAAGAAGTATGTCCGATCGGCGCTCCCGAAGAGGCGGAATGTGGATGGGATAGACGTTCAGCCGATAATAGAGATCCTGTCTGAATTTCCCCTGTTCAATCAGCTCTTCCAAGTTTCGGTTCGTAGCTGCGATGACTCGCGTATCGACATGAATGGTCGTGCTCCCGCCCACGCGCTCGAACTCCTTTTCTTGGAGCACGCGCAGGAGCTTGACCTGGCTGGCCGGGGAGAGATCTCCCACCTCGTCGAGAAAGATCGTGCCGCCGTGGGCAAGCTCAAATCGCCCCTTACGCGTTGCGACCGCGCCGGTGAACGCCCCCTTCACGTGCCCGAAAAGCTCGCTCTCAATAAGGGTTTCCGGTAAAGCCCCACAGTTGACTTTGACGAAGGGATTTGACGCTCGTGGGCTATTGAAATGGATCGCCTGAGCGACCAGCTCTTTCCCCGTCCCGCTTTCACCCTGGATAAGAACGGTAGTATCGCTTTTGCACACTTGAGCGATCAGGTCGTACACCGCACGCATCACCTTGGAATTCCCGACGATGTTGGACGGGCGGAAACGTTCCTCCAGCTGCGATTGGAGGCGCTTGTTCTCTTCCATGAGGCGATGCCTCTCTTCCTGTGCAGAGCGACGAAGCCGCACCGCCTGCGCTATCATCGACGCAATTATGGCTAAGAGACGCACATCTTCCTCAAATGAGACGCCTTCCTCAAAGAGCCGATCCACACTGAGCGTCCCAATGACTTCGTTGCCGATCTTGATAGGTACACAGATGAAGGAAATATCCTTCTTTTCGAGACCCTTGCGGGCCCCGGTCCGATCCAAGAAGAGCGGCTCGTCGGATATGTGCGGCACCACTGCCGGCTGCCCTGATTTCACCACCTTTCCGGTAACGCCTTCCCCCGGGCGATAGCGACCCCGTTCCTTTTGTCGATCGGAGAGGCCGTGTGCAACGTCGATGAGAATCTCGCCGGTTTCGCGGTTGAGCAGCGTCATAGTGCCGCGCAACATGCCCATGTGGTCGGCCATGGCTTCGAGTACGGGTCCCACCACCTCTCTCAAATCAAGGCTCTCATCGAGCCGCTGGCTGATTTCAAAAAGAAGGGACAGCTCCTGGACTTTTCGCTCGAGCGTACGCTGTCCGCCGTTGCTTCTGTTCATTGGTGCTCCACGTGAAGGAATCGATACAACCTCGTAGGTTAACAGGCTGGAAACTACAAAATTGTAGGATATCGCGAATGTTTTGTCAAAATCCTTTTTGCTGAAAACAGCACCGTAGGATCGACTTCTTCAACTTCTCGCTGTGAGCACGCTCGCCATTGCCCGAGGGAACAATTGGGGGAACAGGGGCTCGTCTCCCACGAATACATGAGCGCATTAGTGAAGCGACTCAGTCCCCTTTTCGCAAATACGGTAACACATTTTGGATGTGCGCGGTGGCAGGGGCGTTTCCGCTATTTATTGCCGATCAACTCCGAAAGCCATGACAGGCAAAATGCCTATCCCGCCGTAGCCCTGGACGTCCGCGACCTTACTTACGAAAATCAATTACTAAGCAGGAGAATGTGACGCGCCCCGTTCACTCATTCCGCCTCGTCCCAGGTCTTGAACAAGCGCACGGGAAGGACAGCCAAGTCGGGACCACGCGGCTCCGGACGCACAAGAATGACCAAGTCACCTTCGCCGGAAACGATCTTCAGGAGGCGGGATCGGCGATCATTAAACGCTTCCGTCGCCATGAACCGTGCCCGTGAGAGCACCACCGGCGTGCCTCGCATGAGGCGCCGGATTTCATTCGGGAAGGCTTGAAGTTCAGGAATATGCCCGAGTCCATCCGCGAGGCGAATCAGGTTGGCTGTCACGGCAGAACGCCCATCTTCTTTAATCTGACGCGTACCAATGGCATTCTCGATCCGAAACGGCCCACTCGCCAGCCGGCGCAGGCTTTCGAGCCGTCCGCCAACTCCGAGGTCTCTTCCCAGATCCCGTGCCAGAGCGCGAGCGTACGTCCCCTTGGAACAGAGCAGATCCAGGTCGAGCAAAGGCGGCTCCCATTTCGTCGCCGTGAGTGAGAAAATCTCCACCTTCCGAGCAGGCACCTCAAAAGCGGCTCCCTCTCGAGCGAGTTTATAAAGAGGTACACCATTCTTTTTGATTGCGGAGTAACGGGGCGGCACCTGATCGATCACGCCGATATATTTGCCAAGAGTTTCTTCGATGCGCCCTATTGTCAGGTGTGACGCATCGCCGGTCCTGGTTACCGTGCCTTCACGATCGTCAGTATCCGTTTCTTCACCGAGAAAGACGGTCATACGATAGTGTTTGCACGATTCGTCGAGGTAGTCCAACGCGCGGGTGGCCGCTCCGATCAGCACCACCACAAGTCCTGACGCGGCGGGGTCCAGCGTGCCGCTGTGGCCTACTTTCGCGGGCTTCACGAACTTCTTCACGAGCCGAACTACGTCGTTGGAGGTAATTCCTTCGGGTTTGTCTACAAGCAGAATTCCATGCATGGGTGATGTTGAGGTGAGTCCTCCAAAGGCGTTGAGATTATAGCCGTCACAGCCTGAGGGAAGTTGCGTCTCCGTGTCCTGTTGCAATCTTGCCGGCAACCATCCCCCCTCAATCCCCCGCCAATGGAGTGAAGTGCATTCTCCTCCATGGAGGGGGAGGACAGGCCGGGGAGGAGGACAAGTCTGCGGCAGCTCCTCCGTCTTGTGTCCCTAACCATTTCATCGGCTTGTTCGCCGTGACAGTTACGGAGAGATTTCAAACTCAGTTTTCCGCGCAGCTCACCCAGAAAGCGCCTCCGGCCAATAATTTCGCTGGGTGGCGATTACTTCCTGGATCACGCGGGCAACGCGCGGGGGGAGGCTCTCTATTGCCGGGGCGGACGGCTCCGCGGCCTCATCAAAGTTGGAAAGCCGCCGCAGTACCGCTCGCACAGAGTCTCGGAGCGCCTGAAGATTGTATCCGCCTTCCAGAGTCAATACAATCCGTTCCGAACACAGTTCCGCTGCGCGATGCATCAGCACTCGGAGCAGTTGATCGTAACCGCTGTCTGAGAGTTCCATGCCCCCGAGTGGGTCGCGTTCGTGCGCATCAAAGCCGGCCGACACAAGAATAAGCTCCGGCTTGAAGCTCTTGAGCACAGGGCTGACAATCGTGTGGAAAACCGCCAAATATTCGGTGTCGCCGGCGCCGGCCGCGAGGGGGATGTTCACCGTGTAACCTTCTCCCTCTCCCCGGCCGGTTTCCCGGACCGCGCCGGATCCTGGATAGTGCGGGTACTGGTGGGTCGAAATGAAGAGGACTCGCTTGTCTTCATAAAAGGACCGCTGGGTGCCATTGCCGTGGTGAAGATCCCAGTCCACAATCGCAATGCGCTTCATGCCGTGCTTCTCAATAGCGTGACGTGCAGCGATCGCCACGTTGTTGAAAAGACAAAATCCCATGGCGCGATCCCATTCGGCATGGTGACCCGGCGGCCTCACAAGCGCGAACCCGTTGCGGACGTTTCCATTTACCACCTCATCCACCAGGTTCAGCAGCCCGCCAACAGCCTTTATGGCTGCATCCCACGAATCCGCACTGGTGGACGTGTCCGGGTCGAGGTACATATGATCATGTCCCGCCGTGGACGCGATCTTCTGGATGTAGTGGCGAGAGTGATTGCTGCCGATCTCGTCGATGGACGCGCTTCTTACAGGAACCTCTTTCAGGCGGAATTCCGAAGCATTCCGATCGATCATGCCATAAATCGCTTCGAGACGCTGCGGGCTCTCCGGATGATAGCTCCCCATGTCATGGCGCAGGTATATCGGGTCCCTGACTATTCCGGTGAATTCCATAACATATCCGCCTTTCAGGCCGATCTGCGAGATCTTTCACTTCCAAGGGGTGCGGCCACAGAATCACTCTTTTGAACGCATATTGACGCCGGTCGCCTGTACGGCCGTTGAGACCTTTGACGCTACCATTATGATTAGGCCTAGTCAACCGTTTTCGGCGGACGGTCCATACGCCGCGAATGGCGTTGACAGGCCCGCCGCGTCCCATTACATTCGGACCATACGGAGGGCGACGGCTATGCTCCTTGCCATCGACGTTGGAAACACCAACACGGTGATCGGTCTCTTCGACGGTGAGCAGAGACTCGGCACCTGGCGTATTCGGACCATAAGAGACGCGACCGCTGATGAATACGGCGTGATTCTCCACAACCTGTTCACCACCGGCGGCATCCACGAGTTGAAGCTTGAAGGGGTCATCATATCGTCGGTCGTGCCGCAGCTTGGAGTGGCCCTGGAGGAGTTGTGCCGAGACTACCTCAAGACTGCGCCGCTCTTCGTTGGGCCTGGAATCAAGACCGGGATGCCGATTCGGTACGACAACCCTCGCGAGGTGGGCGCCGATCGGATCGTGAACGCGGTCGCAGCTTACGAGAAGTTCCGGGAAGCACTTATTGCGGTAGATTTCGGCACAGCAACCACCTTTGACTACGTGAACCGAGCAGGAGAATATGAGGGCGGGTGCATAGCGCCGGGCGTAAAAGTCGCGAGCGAGGCGCTGTTCAATCAGGCCGCGAAGCTCTTTCGCGTTGAGTTTGCCGCTCCGTCGCGAGTAATTGCGAAAGACACGGGCTCCGCTATTCAATCAGGCATAGTGTACGGTTACGCCTCATTGGTTGACGGCATGTTGACCCGCATGTTCGCAGAATTGGGCTTCCGACCGAAGGTCATTGCCACTGGCGGCCTGGCCCGAGTAATTGTCCCGGAAACAAAGCATGTGGACGAGATCGACGACGACCTCACCATGCAGGGACTGCGCATCCTCTATCGCCGCAATCGGCCTACAGGCGGAGAATAGCAAGAAGGACAATAGGATACCGCAAGATGTTACGGTGTTCCAATTCTTGATCATTTTTCTCACCAAAATATCTCTTTTTACTCTTGCTCGATCGAATTCCGTGACTAAGTTTTGGTAGAGCCCTCCAAGCTCCTCCCCCCTGGCGCTAAGGGGCTCGAAAACCTCCGGGATTGAGCGATGGGGTCCCGGAGGTTTTTGTATCTCCTCGATCGATTCGGAAATACCTTTACATGGTCGTCAGCGATGCCTTGGGGGCGGGCTGGTCTGATAAGAGCTTGCTTCATGGCATTTTGTTCATCCAGCCCGTGTAGGGGCAGACCCGTGTGTCTGCCCAAATTTGGGCGCACACGCGGGTGCCCCCTACAGCACTTAGGGTGCGGTGAGCGCAGCGGACTGCACCAGTCCAAATAGGACGGAAAGAGCGGGAAGAAGTAAGGGCGACCAGTCGGTCGCCCCTACGGTAGCAGTTATATTTCCAATTCGGCCTCGATGGGGAGGCCGGGTTGGCCGCGAACGCTAGAACACACCCTTAACCTTGCCCGTCTCCACATCGACGTCGACGCGGCGGAAAGCCGGATTCGAGCTGGTACCAGGCATGAGGGAAATTGCGCCCGCCACGGGAACCACAAAACCAGCGCCCTTGTAGGTGAGAATGTCGCGTATGGGCAGGACCCACCCCTTGGGCACACCCTTGAGATTGGGGTCGTGGGAGAGGCTCAGGTGGGTTTTCACCATGCAGGTACCGAGTTTTGCCAGTTCGGGATCGGCTTCCATGCGCTTGGCTTTTTCTTCGGCTTCTGCGGTGTATGTCACGCCATCCGCGCCGTACACTTCCTTGGCGATCAATTCGATGCGCTGGCGGAGCGGCATGTCGAGGCCGTAGAGCAGCTTGAACTCGTTCTTTTCCTCGCAGGCATCTACGACAGCATCCGCGAACTCGAGAGCGCCGTCTCCACCCTTGAGCCAATGCTCGGACACGGCCACGCGGGCACCGGCAGCCTCAGAGAGGCGCCTGATTGCCGCAATCTCGTCCTTGGTGTCGGTGTAGAACGAGTTGATGCACACCACCGGATTGATGCCCGCCTTCTTGACGGTTTCAATGTGCTTGATGAGGTTCTCGCAGCCTTTCTCCACCCAGCCGACATTCTCGCCTTCGTATTCTTTGGGCATTGGGAGACCCGGCCGCGGCACCGGCGCGCCCCCGTGGCACTTGAGCGCTCGAACGGTGGCGACGACCACCGCGCAATTGGGCTTGAGGCCGGAAACACGGCACTTGAGGTTCCAGAACTTCTCGAAGCCGATGTCTGCGCCGAATCCGGACTCCGTCACATGATAGTCACCCAGCTTGAGAGCAACCCGGTCTGCGATAATGGAAGACTGACCGATAGCAATGTTGGCGAAAGGCCCGGCGTGCACGAACACAGGCTGGCCCTCGATGCTCTGCAACAGATTGGGGTTGATGGCTTCCACCATCCACGCGGTCATAGCGCCGTCAACCTCAAGGTCCGCGGTGGTCACCGGTTTGCCTTGCTTGTTGTAGGCCAAGACAATGCGGCCCATACGCTCGCGCATGTCCTTCAAGTCAGTGGAGACTGCCAGGATGGCCATCAACTCGGACGACACGGCAATCCCGAACTTGGACTGCATCATGAAGCCGTCCATCTTGCCGCCAATGCCGATGATGATATTGCGGAGCGCCTGCGCGCAAAAATCGATAATCCAGCCGAATTCCACCTGCCGGGGGTCGATATTGAGCCGCGGCATGCCGCGCTTGGCCCACTCTTCGTCGTCATAATTGAATTCGTGCTGCATACGCGAGGTCAACGCAACCATCGCGAGGTTATGCGCGTTCATAATCGCGTTGATGTCGCCGGTAAGGCCCAATGAGAACGGGGTCAAGGGGATGCACTGCGCAAGACCGCCACCGGCCGCGGAGCCCTTAATGTTCATGGTGGGACCGCCCGAAGGCTGGCGAATGGCCGCAACCACTTTCTTGCCCCGTTTGCCCAAGCCTTGCACAAGCCCCATAGACGATGTGGATTTTCCTTCTCCCAACGGCGTGGGGGTAATAGCCGTCACGTCGATGTACTTACCGTCAGGTCTGTCTTTGAGCCGGTTCAGAACCTTGCGGTAGTCCACCTTGGCGACGTAGTGGCCGTGAGGCAGAAGTTCCTCTTCCAGCAGCCCGAGCTCATCGCGCAGCTGATAGACGGTTTTCATCGTCTTCTCGGCCTCTTCAGCTATCTGCCAGTCGGCCATCTTGGTCGGATCAAGAGCCATAGAATCCTCCTAAAGACACTTTTCACCGTGCAGGGTCACCTGCTTGGATCGGGAATTGATACTGAATGTCAGTGGATACTATACGGACGAAGCCCAAGGGATTGTATTCCAATTCAATGCATATAGCAAGCAAGATCGCGGTCTTCCCCGTAAAGCTTACAATCCTCGGATAAAGGACGCTGCGTTTTTGAATATTGTTAGCCCGAGACCATTTTCCGGGACATCTTCGCGCGTCCAGCGCGGGTGGTTAGTCCTATCCTGAAACGCCTCGGGATGCGGCATCATGCCGAAAACCCGGCCCGTTGCATCGCACACGCCCGCGATCGCCTGCTCTGCGCCGTTGGGGTTCCACGGATACTCCATTGTGGGTGGGCCCTGAGGTCCGGCAGTATATCGGAGAACAGCCTGATGTCCTTCAAGAAGTCGCGCGGTTACCGAAGGCGACGATCCTATGATCTTGCCCTCTCCATGGCGTACGGTCAAATAGAGACGGTCGATCCCGCGGGTGAACACACAGGGAGAGTCGCGATCCACCGAGAGATACACCCAGCGGTTCTCGAAACGGCCGGAATCGTTCGCGGTGAGTGATATTTCCCGCCGTGTGTAATCCCCATCGAAGGCAGGCAGCATCCCGAGTTTCACGAGAAGTTGGAACCCGTTACAGATGCCGAGCACGAGGCCCCCGCGCCGGACGAACTCAACAAGGCGATCAATGAGGCGTTCGCCGTCGACACGGGTGTGGCGAATTCGATTAGCGCACGCTTGGGCGGCGCCGAGGTCATCCCCATCGAGAAAGCCGCCGGGAAAGACGATGATCCCGTACGAGTCGAACGCAACGTCCCCTCGGGCGATGAAGTTTAGATGCACCTGATCGACGATGTCGAATCCGGCAAGTTCCAGTGCACGGGAGGTCTCCACCTCGCAGTTGATGCCGTGACCCGTGGGAACGAGAGCGCTGAGTTTCATTGCTGTGTGCTTATCCTGGGTCGGCTGCCGGAGACGGTGCGATCATAGGGTGACTCCTCTCGTCTGGCTCTAAAAAAGCGGCTTCACCGACTCCACGGCCATATTCAAATACGTGGTCGGAAAGAGGCCTATGTAGAGGACGCCTGCCGCGGCTATAAACAGGGCGGTTACCATTCCCGGAGAGAATTGCAGCAAAGGCGGCTCAGTCGCCGGAGCTTCCATATACATCTTCATCACGACCCGGAAGTAGTAAAACACAGACGCCGCGCTCGTCAAGACGCCGATGATAACCAGCCAGATGTAGCCAGACTGGATCGCGGCATAAAAGATCGTGAACTTACCTACGAAGCCGGCCGTGGGGGGGATGCCCGCAAGAGAGAACAGAAAGATCGACATGGTAAGCGCCAGCATCGGGTGGCTCTTGCCCAGGCCGCGGTAGTCATCCACCAGAACGTTGGCCTCGTCTTTCCGGCCAACAAGCGCCACTACTCCGAACGCTCC
>JAIWNO010000256.1 GCA_020216785.1 Desulfomonile sp. | reverse complement strand
GATATTGGTGAAGGTGTAAGCAAATAGATAATAAATCATACTGGACGTGCCGGCCTCTTGACCCGCTACCATCCCGACGAGAATGTACCCGGCGTGCGCGATGCTCGAGTATGCCAGCATTCGCTTGATGTTTTCTTGCACCAAGGCTGCAATGTTGCCCACAATCATCGTAAGAGCGGCAAGCACCCAGAGAATGAGGCTCCAGTTCAATTGCAGCGCGGACAATGCATCGAAAAAGACCCGCACGAAAGCAGCGAAGGCCGCGGCCTTAACGCCCACCGACATATACGCTGTGAGGGGCGCGGGTGCGCCTTCGTACACATCAGGCGTCCACATGTGGAACGGCACCGCAGCGATCTTGAAGCAAAAGCCGACGAGCAGCAAACCCATACCGGCTTTAGCCATGAGGCTCGCCTGCCCTGCCTGGAGATGCTTGGCCAACGCGGGGAGGCTCAGCGAACTTGCCGATCCGTAGAGCAGCGCGGCGCCATAGAGAAAGATCCCACTGGAAAACGCTCCCAGCAGGAGATACTTCAACGCGGCTTCCTTGGACTCCGCATTTCCCGGCCGTAGCCCCACCAACACGTATATGGATATTGAGAGGGTTTCCAGGCCGATGAACAGCACCAGGATATGGTTGGCCGACACCATGAACATCATGCCGGCACTCGCGAACAGGATCAGCACGAAATACTCATACAGATCCATTCCTTCGTCCGCGAGGTAACGGAGAGAGATAAGCACGGTGAGCCCGGCTGCAATAAGTATCATGATGTTGAGGAACCAACTGAACGCGTCCATCGCCACAAGACCGGCAAAGGCCGTCTGGTTGAGGCGCCGCAGAGGAGTGTTCGTCATGAAGCCCAGGGCTATCCCAAAAAGGCTGATCACCGAAGCAGTCGTAAGCATGCCCGTGCGCACGAACATCCCCACCAGAAGAATCACCACGCCGGCGACGCAGAGGATAAGCGCCGGAAGGATACTCGCCATATTAATATCGGGAATCGGGATCATCCCCACTACTCCTGCACGGTTACGTCAGCCGCGGGTCGGGCGCCCGACGACGAAGCCACTGTCTTCACACCCGGTAAGGAGGGTGTTTGTTCCATTTCGAGTACGACGGTCTTCTTCTTGTCCACCATCTGAAGGAAATTCTTCACCGAAGGCTCCATTGGTCTGAGGAACGTGTTCGGATACACACCGATCCATACAACGAAGATGAGGATCGGGGTCAGCACCGCCACTTCGCGGGCCCCGATGTCTTTAAGGCCAAGGTTTTTCGGATTGGTGATCTCCCCAAACATCACCCGCTGGAACATCCACAGCATGTACACCGCGGCAAAGATCACGCCGGATGCAGCGATGACAGCGTACCACGGGTGGACCTTGAACGTGCCCAGGAGCACGAGGAATTCACCGATGAACCCATTGAGCCCCGGCAATCCTATTGAGGACAGGGTGAAAATCATAAAGAAGACAGCGTAGAGCGGCATCACTTTCGACAGGCCGCCGAAATCGGCAATCAGCCGTGTGTGGCGTCGCTCGTAAATCATCCCCACGAGGAGAAAGAGAGCACCGGTGGACAGACCGTGATTGACCATCTGGACGATGCTTCCCTCAACGCCCTCCACAGTGAACGCGAACATTCCGAGCATCACAAATCCGAGGTGGCTGACGCTCGAGAAGGCCACGAGCCGCTTGACGTCCGGCTGAACCATCGCGACCCAGGCCCCGTAGATGATGCCGATCAGCGACAGCCAGCAGATCCACCACGTCGCGTCCAACGCTGCATTGGGGAACAACGGAATCGCAAACCGGATGAAGCCGTACGTTCCCATTTTCAGCAGGACCGCAGCCAGCACCACGCTGCCGACGGTCGGCGCCTCGGTATGAGCGTCCGGGAGCCACGTATGGAACGGAAACATCGGTACCTTGATGGCAAAGGCCAGGAAGAAGGCGAGAAACATCCAGAACTGGGCCTTCAACGGCACTGCAAACTCATAGAGCTTAAACAGGTCGAACGTATACACGCCGTTCGCCTTGCCCGCCATAAAATAGAGAGCAAGAATGGCGACCAGCATCAGGAGGCTGCCGACAATGGTATAGAGCACGAACTTGATGGCTGCATAGAGGCGCCTTGCAGGGTTGCCCCAGACCCCAATGAGCAGATACATCGGGATGAGCATGATCTCCCAGAAGACATAGAAGAGGAACAAGTCCAACGCGAGGAACACGCCGATCATCCCGGTCTGGAGCACCAGAAGGCTGACAAGGAACTCCTTGACCCGGTATTGAATGTCCTCCCAGGAAGCCAGGATCACAATCGGGCCGAGCAGCGTCGTCAGGAGAACCAGAAACAGACTGATCCCGTCAACACCGAGTTTGTATGCGATGCCCCACGTCGGCACCCACTCCCGAAACTCCTGCAATTGCATAGCCCCGCTGGATGGATTGAACAGGCCGTACACAGCGAGGCTGCCCACAAAATCCGCCAACATGAACACGAGTGCCACAGCCCGCATCGCCGTATGCGCGTCTCTCCTGAAGAACAGCAGAAGGATCGCGCCGACGCTGGGCACGAACGTGATAAACGTCAACCAGGGAAAGGAAGAAAATTCCATGAACGGCCTTCCTCCGTAATCCTATCTCAGGACAAGATATCCGATCACCGCCACAACGCCAAACAGGATGGAAAGTGCGTAGTCCTTCACCAACCCCGTCTGGACCAATCTCAGACCGCGGCCCCATGCGAGGGTGATTGATGCCACGCCGTTGACGATGCCATCGATCACCAGGTCATCGAAACGCCTCCACAGGAACCGGGAGAAATTAACGATGGAATTGACAAACAGAAAATCATACAGCTCGTCGATCCAGTACTTGTTGTAAACCAGCGTATGCAGGCCTTTGAACTCGTCAATGACCCGGTCGGGAACGTCCGGTTTGCTCAAATACATCCACTTGGCAAGCAACCACCCGACAATGGCGATTGCAAGGGATGTTCCCATGAGAATAAGCTCCAACGCCAGACTGTGATGCCCTTCAGCGTGGCCTGCTTTAAGGACCTTCTGAGCCGGAGCGAACACGGGGGCGAGAAATTCGCCGAACTTATGCCATCCCTCAAAAATGGGTATTCCCACAAAACCGCCTATCAACGAGAGGACCGCCAGTACCATGAGCGGCACGGTCATGATAGGCGGAGACTCGTGCAGATGGTGGGCTGCTTCAGGCGTGAGTCGCGGCCGGCCGTAAAAGGTCATGAACACTGATCTGAACATGTAAAACGAGGTCATCAGCGCCGCAACTGCCCCGATGATCCAGAAGCCCGCATTCCGTTCGAACGCGTAGAAAAGAATTTCATCCTTGCTGAAAAAGCCGGCGAACGGCACTATCCCCGCGATTGCCAACGTGCCGAAGAGGTACGTCCAGTGAGTATGCGGCAGTTCTTTCTTCAGACCGCCCATTCGGCGCATATCAAGTTCGCCGCTCAACGCGTGCATCACGCTCCCGGCGGCCATGAACAGCAAGGCCTTGAAGAACGCGTGCGTCATCAGATGGAAGATCCCTGAAGCGAACGCTCCCACACCACATGCCATGAACATGTATCCAAGCTGGCTGATGGTGGAGTATGCCAGGACCCGCTTGATATCGAACTGGGTGATTCCGATGGTCGCAGCGTAAAACGCTGTCGCGCCGCCGATCACCGCAACGACGGTCATGGAAATGGGTGCCATCGCGTAGAGGAGGCTCAATCGGGCAACCATGTATACGCCCGCGGTCACCATTGTGGCAGCGTGGATCAAAGCGCTCACCGGTGTCGGGCCTTCCATGGCGTCCGGCAGCCACGTATAGAGCGGAATCTGGGCTGATTTGCCCGTTGCGCCCACGAACAGCAGCAGTGTGATCAGCGTTACCAGCTCGCCGCCCTGGGTGAGCTTCTGCGGCGCGGCAGCGAAGATATCAGTGAAGGTGAGCGTCCCGAACGTCACGAAGATGAGGAATATCCCCAGTAGGAACCCGAAATCGCCGACGCGGTTCACGACGAAGGCTTTCTTCCCCGCGTCGGACGCGGACTTCTTCTCGTAGTAGTACCCGATGAGGAGATAGGAGCAAAGGCCCACGCCTTCCCAACCGACGAACATGAGGAGAAAGTTGTTTGCGGACACGAGAATGAGCATCGCGAAGACGAAGAGGTTCAGGTAGCAAAAATACCTACGGAATCCCACCTCTCCATGCATGTAACCGATGGAGTAGATATGGATGATGCACCCGACCCCGCTCACCACCAGCAGCATGACCATGCTCAGGGGGTCAACAAGAAAGCCGATGGGCACGTTAAGGTCGCCCGAGAGCATCCACGTGTACACCACCTTCTGCAACGAGCGGGAGGCCGGCTCCATTCCGACAAGCTCCACAAAGATCAGTGCCGCCACGACAAACGATGCGCCTACCGATCCCGAGCCGATCCATCCAATGAGCTTTTCGGGGAAGCTCCTCCCGAAGAGTCCGTTGATAAGAAATCCGATCAACGGAAACAGAGGAATCAACCATACCAAGTCAGTCATTCCAGGCTCCGACTTTCAACAGGCGTTGAGGTGGCCGACAGACCGCTCACCACTTCAACAGGTTGACATCATTGACGTTGATCGTGCCCCGGCTTCGGAAAACGGCCACTGCGATTGCCAACCCCACGGCAACCTCGCACGCTGCCACCACCATGGTGAACAGGACGATGATCTGCCCTTCCACAGAGCCAAGATACCGGGCAAAAGCGATGAAACTCAGGTTCACCGCATTGAGCATCATTTCCAGGCACATGAGAACGACGATGAGATTTCGTCGTATCATCACCCCGACCACGCCGAGGGTGAACAAAGCCGCTGATAGGAAGAGGTAGTGCTCTAACATCTCGATACCCTAAAGCGTGCCGACGCGCCGCACACATTGCGCTCCGCGCCCACACGTTTGTTCACGACCTGCTCCGGGCCAAAAGGACCGAGCCGACAATCGCGGCCAGGAGCAGCACCGATGCGATTTCAAACGGGAGCAAATAGGTTGTGAACAGCGCCTTGCCGACCACGACGGTGTTGGAAGCCCCCGCCTGCTCGACAGGAGGCACCTCAGGCGCCAAATACATTTTGAACGCCAGCCAGATCAGGCCCATCACCGCGAAGGCGATGACGGCGCCCGCCCACCATCGCACATGGCTGCCCTCAGGCGGCGGCATCTTGAGTTGGTCCAAGTTCAGCAGCATGATGACGAAGAGGAAAAGCACCATGATAGCCCCGGCATAGACCACGAGCTGCACCATGGCCACGAATTCAGCGTGCAGGAGAATGAACAGGCCCGCCAACCCCACCATCATGAGGATCATGAAAAGCACGTTCTGGATCGGCCTACGCAACGAAACCACCAGGAAAGCCGATACCAGGGTGATTGCACCCAGGATATAGAAAAAGATTTGTTCCATGGATTGATCCATACCTCCGGCTATGAACGGACTTAACCGGCCTTCCTCTTCTCGGACACGTACCTTTCCGCGGGAGGCTTCATTAGCGTTTCCTTGTCAAGGATCAGACTCTCGCGGCTGTATTCGGACAGCTCATATACCGTGCTCATTTCTATTGCCTGCCGCGGACACACGTCAACGCAATGACCGCAAAAGATACACCGCCCCAGGTCGAGTTCGTAAGACTCCGGGTACTTGCGGTTATCAGGCTCAGCGGCCGCGACGATCTTGATGCACTCCGCGGGACAGACCGTCGCGCAAAGCATACACGCCACGCAACGGATCTTGCCCGTCGGATAGACGGTCAGCACGTGCCGACCACGCCACCGCGGCGCGACGGGCCACTTCTCTTCGGGGTATCTGAGCGTAATCTTCTTGGAGAAGAAATATTTTAGTGTCAGTTTCAATCCCTTGAGCAGCGGGATGATCATGCCTGTGACCTCACAGTGTGTGTCATCGCTCCGGACCTACCGCCGGAACGTACCCGACTCGTTAAACGAATTCAGCCTCTGCCTCGATCAGCCGCGATACTGTAGCCACAACGTGTAAACGAAAGCTGTGACCATCACGTTGAACAGGCCCACCGGGAGAAGCACCTTCCAGCCGAAGGCCATCACCCGGTCATACCGCAACCGTGGATACGTGGCTCGAATCCAAATGAATACGAACGCAAAGAAAAAGGTCTTGATCAGGAACCATACGATCGGTGGGAAAAACGGTCCCTGCCACCCGCCGAAGTACAGAGTCGTCATCAGAGCGCTCAGGAAGAGCAAGTGAGCATATTCGCCCAAGTAAAACAATCCGAACTTCATGGCGCTGTATTCTGTTTGATACCCGGCCACCAGCTCGTTTTCGCACTCCACGAGGTCGAACGGCGTGCGCCCGATCTCGGCCGACCCAGCGATGAGGAAAAGGATAAAACCGAGCGGCTGTCTGAAGACATACCACTTCCAAACCGAATCCTGTGCCTCTACGATCTGCGTAAGACTCAGAGTCCCAGCCAACAGCAGTACACCGATTACGGACAGGCTAAGGGCCAGCTCGTAGCTGATCATCTGGGCGCCGGCTCGGACTCCTCCAAGAAGCGAGTACTTATTGTTGGACGACCACCCGCCCAGGAGGACCCCGTACGTTCCCAGCGAGGAGACTGCGAACACAAAGAGGATCCCCACATTGAGATCGGAGATCACCCCCGTGTTGAGCACAAATTTGCTCGCAGCCTGGTCAAAGATTCTATCCAGATACAGGTCCTTGGCGAACGGGATCACGGCGAATGGTGTGAGTGCGCACGTTACCACGATCAGCGGGGCCACGAGATAAATCCACCGATTGGCGGCAGTGACGGTAACCTCCTCTTTTAGCAGGAGCTTTGCACCGTCCGCTAGCGGTTGCAACAGGCCCCACGGACCGACTCGGTTCGGCCCAAGCCGCACCTGGAACCACCCAAGAACCCTCCGCTCGAGAAGCGTGGTGTACGCCACGAACGTGAGCACCACAAAGATCACGAGGAGGACCTTTACGATTACTAGAATCACAGGGATGGCAAGATCCATCAGCGAGACCTCGGACAATGTTACACCTTGTCGACTTTGACCTTCACAGCCGGCGTGTTCCAGCTCGTGAGGCGATTAAGTTGCACGGCGGAAAAATGCTGCGGTACGATGACGGTGCCGGGCAGCGGCCTTCGCGACGGCTTGACTTTCACCTCGATCCGAGCGCCGGACGATCCCGTGATGCGCACAGTATCACCTTCATCCAGACCAAGGCTGTCCATGTCGGCGAGATTCATCTCCGCAATCGCTTCGGGACTGACTTCCATCAGGGAAGGGCTCCACTCGGAGAACGACCCGGAATGAAACTTGAGTGCCCCGACAATCAGATACATCGGCAGGCCGTCACCCGCCGGGTTGGGCAAAGCAGGGGCAGGAAGGAGCTTCGCCTTGCCGCCGGGAAAGCCGCCTTCGTAGAGCACCTTGCGGCCAGTGTCTTCCGCATCCACGCACGGCCAACAGATGCCATCCGGGCCGATGCGGTCGTACGAAACGCCGCCGTAGGGAGCCACAAGACCGGCGATTTCATCCATCACCTGTCGAGGCCCGGCATATGTCATCGCAGGCTTGCCCATCACAGCGGCCAATGCCGAGAAGACCTCGAGGTCGGACTTGCCGACCCGCTGCTTGACAATCGGAATCAGGCGCTGGATGCGGCGCTCCGCGCTCGTGAAGGTCCCCGTCTTCTCCATGAAGGAAGCTACCGGGAGCACTGCGTGAGCGGCCTTAGCCGTGGAGGTCAGGAACATATCCTGCACCACCAGGAATTCCAGTTTTGCCAGGGCCTTTTCCAGGAGGGCACGATCGGGGTAGGTTTCCAGGGGGTTTTCCCCGACTACATAAAGCCCGCGAATCGTTCCTTCCGCAGCAGCGGCCACGATTTGCCCGCCGTTCATTCCCGGTCCGACAGGAATCGGCGACTGCCACGCTGCTTCAAACTTGGCCCTCGCGGCATCATCCGCCACCTTGACATGGCCGGGCAGCAAATCCGGTGCAAGCCCCATGTCAATCGCGCCCTGAGCGTTGGTTTTTTCTCCGAACATGCACACGCCCGCGTGGTCCTTGCCGATGCGGCCGGTGACCAGTGCGAGCCCCGCAGCGGCCTGTGCACAGAGCACATTCCTGCCAAGTTGGTTCATCCCGTCCACGACCACGATCATCGCTCGCGCCGCCTGCGCATACTCCTGAGCAGCCTGACGAATCAGCTGTGCGTCTACGCCTGTCAGTGCGGCCACCTTGTCAGCAGAATACGGCGCAAGAGACGCTATCAACTCATCGAAGCCTTCAGCACGGAGGTCCAGGGCCGCTCGATCGACAAGACCGCTGTTGATGATTTCTTTCAGCATGGCGTATGCGACGAGATGCTCGCATCCCGGCGAAACAAAAATATTGATTCGCGCTTTCTCCGCCAGCTTCGTGCGCATGGAATCAATTACGATGAGCTTCGCTTCACGCCTGCTCGCAGCGACGATTACGTCGTTCTTTGCCACCGGGTGGGTCTCGTACAGGTCCGCACCGAGAAGCACGATCACGTCCGCGCCTTTGAGTTCCTTAATGGAATTTGGGCTGGCAGGATATCCCAGAGAGGGCATGAGACCGTCCACCAGGCCGCGGTATCCGTATCCTCCTTCGTGGTCCAGGTGCGGGGTTCCGAGCACTGTGCGTACGAAGCGTCCGAAAACGTACGCCTCTTCGTTGGTGAGTCGCTCAGAGCCGAGAGCGGCCAGACTCTCCGATCCTGAAGCGTTCTTAATACGATTGAATTGTTCCGCGACGTACGTGAGCGCTTCGTTCCAGTCCACCTGGGTCAGGACGCCGTTCTTTCGTATGAGCGGGCTGGTCAGTCGCTCGGGCGAAAAGACGTAGGGCCAGCCGTAACGGCCTTTAACGCATAGGTTCCCGTCGTTGTGGCTGTCGGGCGGAGAGGTAACCCATACGACCTTGCCGTCCTTTTCGCCGGGCTGGATGACGCACCCGAGGCTGCAAAACGCACACACCGTGTCGGTCTTCTTGAGCTCGAAGTCGCGACCGGTCCCTACGAGCCATTTCGACGCAATCGCTCCCACCGGGCAAACCTGGGCACACTGACCGCAAAATTCGCAATCGAGCGGCCGCCCAAAATCGGTGGATACTTCGCAGTGCATCCCGCGACCGACGAAGCTCAGCTCATTTACGCCCTGCACCTCGTCGCATATGCGCACACACATTCCGCATTTGATGCAGAGGTTCATGTTGAAGCGGATGAAGTGCGAAGCATGATCGACGTGAAAATGCCGAGACTCAGTAGGGAATGGGAGTTCAGGCACTTCGTACTCGTGCACCAACTCCTGAAACCGACAGTTGCCGCCGGCATCGCAGCTGGGACACAGGAGCGGGTGGCTGCGCAACAGGAGCATAAGCTCCATCCGGCGGTTTTCGGTAAGCCGAGGAGACTGGGTGGTAACTTCCATCCCGTCCCGGGCCGGGTTGAAGCACGCGGGCATAGTGCGGGTGCGGCCCCGCGCCTTAACTTCCACCATGCACAGACGGCAAGCCCCATAAGGCACGAGTCGCTTGTCGTAGCACAAGGTCGGCACACGGACGCCCGCTTTCTGGGCGGCCTCGAGAATCGACGCCCCGCGCTCGACCGTCACTTCAATTCCGTCAATGGTCAGAGTAACCATCAAAACATTCTCGCTCGGAGGATTCCAACCCGGACTACCTCAGGATTATCCCGAAGCGGGCCCATCATGCCGACCGGGTCCGATTTCACCTGATGGCGCCGAACTTGCAGTTCAGAATGCAGGTGCGGCACTTGGTGCACTTTTCCTTGTCAATGTACGCGACCTGCTTCTTTTGCCACACCACTGCCTGCGAGGGGCAGTTCCGGTAGCAGAGCCCGCACATCTTGCATTTCTCCGCGACGACCACGAAATCGATAAGGTCCGGACAAACAAGAGCG
>JAIWNO010000255.1 GCA_020216785.1 Desulfomonile sp. | reverse complement strand
CTCGATACGGGTGGCTGGTTAGGCCTTACCCGACAGGGACTTGCACCCTGAAAGAGGTGCCAGGCTTCGCCTGGCGCACCGGCAACTGCTATGACTGAATCCTTGCCCGATCCTCGGGTTTTTCGTTGACAGGGCCCGCTCTTCTCCTTATTGTTTGCCTGACTCGTAGTGCAACACTGTAACAAAACGCTTTCCTTCGCAGCCGACGCCGGTAATGGAGGATAGGTATGGCTTATGTATCGTCCAAAGGGCGGTGCATGAATCGGCCTTCCCGGACCCACCCTATTCCCCTCTTCTTTTTGCCGTTCGATGAGAAAACAGCCCCGAAAGGGGGTGAGAACCTATAATCTTGCGGTCGAAAGGGGATTTGTCGTCAACTGCATATCCACATCTAAGGGGGTGTATCGATGGCTGAACCGCAAAGTGGCTCCAAAGTCGAGTTTCTCAAGAACTGGGGTGACGGGCTGACGCGCTGGAGCGAACGCTGGATTCCCGATGCCTTGGTCATTGTGTGGATTCTCAGCATTGTAACATTCATCTTAGCTCTCATATGGGGCAAGACGACGCCAATGGGCGCAGTAGTGGCCTGGGGTAAAGGGTTTTGGGCTCTGCTCGAATTCTCTATGCAGATGTGCCTGATCATGATGACGGGCTACATCTTGGCGTGTTCCCCGCCCGTGAAGAAGGCGCTTGACGGCCTGTCCGCCATTCCTAATCCGGACAAGCCGGCCCAGGCTATTCTCGCGATGGCGCTGTTTTCCATGATAACAGCCTGGCTGAACTGGGGCCTGAGCCTGATCGGCAGCGCAATGTTTGCCCTCTTTCTGGTCCGACGCAACCCGAAGTCCGACTACCGCTTGCTCGTGGCCGCTGCATACCTGGGCCTTGGTTGTACATGGCATTCGGGGCTTTCGGGCTCAGCGACCCTTCTTGTGAATACGCCCGACAATTTCCTGATGAAATCCAAGCTCCTGGACGCCACGATACCCACGAGCGAGACGATTTTCACAGGATTCAACATTGTGTTGGCAATCATTATTGTGGTGATTGTCAGCGCGCTCATGATGGCGATGCATCCCTCTGAAGAAAAGACCTACCGAGTGAAACCGGAACTCCTGGACAAATTGAAGCTGTACGAGCCGCCCGAGCGACCTACCGGCAAAGCCTCTCCTTCCGAGTGGATGAACTGGTGGCCAGGGTTCAACATCATCGTGGCAGCAGCCGGACTCATTTGGCTCGGAGCGGAGGTTTATAAAACAGGGTTTGTAAAAGCGATCAATCTGAACAATATCAACCTGTTCTTCCTCATGCTCGGTGTTTTGTTCCATTGGAGGCCGTGGTCGTTCCTCAAGGCGACTGAGGAAGCCGGGAGAGCAGTGTGGGGAATTGTGATTCAGTTCCCGTTCTACGCTGGGATTTTCGGTCTATTCAAGTTCACCGAGCTGGCCACTGTGGCGACTCAGGCCTTTGTGGCGATTTCCACCCCCGGAACGTATCTCCTGATCATCTACTGGTACGCAGGTCTTCTCAATTACCTGATTCCCTCCGGCGGCGGCGAGTGGGCCGTGACGGCCCCGTACCTGATTCCGGCGGCAAAACAGTTGGGTGTCAGCATTCCGAAGACCGTGGTCACCTATGCATGGGGTGATATGCTGACCGACATGATCCAGCCGTTCTGGGCTATTGCGATGCTGGCCGTCGCAAAGCTGGAATTTCGTGAGATCATGGGGTGGCTGCTCCTGGTCTTCTTCGTGTACTTCATTGTGACGTCTGTGGCGTTTCTCATCTATCCAATGATTTGACGCGGATTGCGCGGGCTGGAGAGCACTCGTGTTGCGTGCCTCCGATCGCTTCAAGTAGTCAAACCATGGTAGGGGCGACCGGCCGGTCGCCCTTATTCATTCGTGCTCAATATCCTGACAAAGGCCGCGCAGGTTGACAGCTTCGGCGGGCATCTGTTAGCATCTTTTGCCTATCAAACAGCAGAAAAGGGAGAGCAATCATGGCAGACGTCGAAGGATTGGTCGGAGCGCGGGACGTGAAAGCAAGCGGCTCGCCGTCCGTGCGAGGGTTCCACCTCAAGGGTTGTGAACACCTCGACTGGGGAATGAAGAACAGACTCTCCCGCATCATCAAGCCCGATACCGGTCGCACGGTGATGCTCGCAGTGGACCACGGATACTTCCAGGGCCCCACGTCCGGCCTGGAAGTCATGGAAGATACCTTGAGACCGCTCATTGAGCACGCGGACTGCCTCATGCTCACTCGCGGCATCCTGCGCACGTCGGTGCCTCCGGGAAGCCAAGTCCCTATCGTGCTGCGCGTCTCGGGGGGCAACAGTATTATTGGCGACGACCTTTCCAATGAGACATGGAACGTGACCCCCGAGGACTGCATCCGCCTGAATGTTGCAGGAATGGCTTTCTCGATCTACGTGGGCGGCAAGTATGAGCACCAGACGTTGGCGGCGTTTTCTGAACTTATTGATGCAGGCTATCAAGCAGGAATTCCGGTACTCGCTGTCACGGCGGTAGGCCGGGAAATGGCGCGCGACGCCCGATACCTGAGTCTCTCATCGAGACTTGCAGCGGAAATGGGTGCCAACTTCGTGAAGACCTACTACTGTGAGAACTTCGAGCGCGTCACCACCACCTGCCCTGTGCCGATCGTCATGGCCGGCGGAAAAAAACTCCCCGAACTGGAAGCGCTCACAATGGCGTACCGGGCGGTCAGCGAAGGCGCGGTGGGCGTAGACATGGGCCGCAACATCTTCCAGTCCGATTGTCCTGTCGGGATGATCAAGGCCGTCAAGGCAGTTGTCCACCATAACGAGAAACCTGAGATCGCTCTCAAGATCTACGAGGAAGAAAAACACACCGCCAAGGTCGCGTGATCCGGACCGGATTTCTCGGAGGAGCCTCGTCCATGCGTGTGGCAATGTATTATTCGAACAAGGACGTCCGAATTGAAGAGCAGGACGTCCCTCGAATCGGTCCGGACGAGCTGCTCGTGAAGATATGGGCCAGCGGTGTGTGCGGCAGCGATGTGCTGGAGTGGTATCGCTTGCCGAAAGCTCCTCGCGTTCTCGGACATGAAATCGCGGGCGAAATCGTCGAGGTTGGCAAGGACGTTCAAGGCCGGCTCGTGGGGGATCGCGTTTTCGTCTCGCACCACGTTCCATGTAATATGTGCCGCTATTGCCTCGCGGACCATCACGCGGTCTGTGACACGTTGAAGAGCACCAACTTCGATCCGGGCGGGTTCTGCGAATACGTAAGAGTGCCGGCGATCAATGTCCGCCACGGCGTTTTTGCTCTCCCCGACTCCATGAGTTACGAAGAGGCGGTTTTTATCGAGCCCCTCGCGTGTGTGTACCGCGGCCAGCACAATACGGGCTGGAAGCCCGGCAGACGCGTGGTTGTGGTCGGTAGTGGCATCGCAGGTTTGATGCATATCCAGCTCGCTCGGCTGGCAGGCGCATCCCGTGTCATCGCTGTGGACATTAACAAAAATCGGCTGGAAGCCGCCGCTCGATTCGGCGCGGACGCGGTCCTCGAAGCAGGGGACGATCTGCCTGACCGCTTGGCAGCAGCCAACGACGGCCGCCTCGCGGAGTTGCTCATCATGTGCACGGGCGCCAAAGCCGCGCTCGATCAAGCGTTTTACCTCGTCGATCGCGGTGCAACGATTCTCTTTTTTGCACCGGCAGATCCCGACGCGCGGGTTGAGATCCCGTTCAATCAGTGGTGGTGGCAGGAAGTCACCATCACCTCTACCTACGCGGGAAGCCCGCGAGATATTCGTGCCGCGATCGAACTCATCGGGTCCGGGCGCCTCAATGTGCAGGATATGATCACGCATCGGCTGCCCTTGGATAAAACGGGCGAAGGCTTCAGGATGGTCGCGGAGGCTGGCCCGTCAATTAAAGTCATCATCGAGCCTCAGAAGTGAACACACCGGCTGGTATCCATTCCTTCACCCCGCGGGAAGAGATCGACGTCCGCATCGCCAAGCTCCAGGCTAAAATGGCAGCAGAGGGGCTCGACGGCGCTCTCATTGTCCAAAAAACCGACCTGTTTTATCTGTCCGGGACCGCCCAGGATGCGCACCTCTTCGTTCCGGTCGAGGGCGCTCCGCGGCTCATGGTGAGACAAAGCTACGAGCGCGCGGCGCAGGACTCGCCGCTGGATGACATTTCTGAGGTTACTCGGCTTTCGGACGTGAAGTCCGGCGTTGTCGCTGCGTCTGGACGCGAGCCGCGCGTTCTCGGCATGGAGCTTGATGTCCTGCCGGTAAACAACTGCCGTGCGTACGAGGCGCTCTTCCCCGAAGCGCAAATCGTTGACGTATCTCCGCTCGTAAAGCGCATCCGCATGATCAAATCCGCGTACGAGATGCAGTTCATCAGGGAGGCGGGTCGGCTGAGCGACGGGATGTATGCAGAGGTGAAGAACCTCGTTCGCGAGGGCATGAGCGAAATCGAGTTCGCCGGGCTCATTGAGCTGTACTACCGGCGCCACGGTCATCAAGGCCCGGTACGGATTCGGACTTTCAACCAGGATGTTTTCTACGGTCACGTCATGGCCGGCCCGAATCTGGCTGTGCCCAGCTGCTCGGTCGGCCCGACCGGCGGAATGGGTCCGAATCCGTCTTGCCCCCAAGGGCCGGGTTACAGGCCGATCGGTCGCCACGAGCCGATCTGCATAGACTACGCGGCAGTCGCGGATGGGTACATGATCGACCTGACCAGGATTTTCTTCATCGGCGAGCTGCCGGAGAAGTTTCTCCGTGTTCACGAAGTCGCCCTCGCGATTCAGCGCTCTCTGGTTGAAAGATCCAGGCCCGGTACCCGAGCGGAAGAGCTTTACGATCTCGCAGTAATGATGGCAAGGGAAGCCGGTCTTGAAGAGGGTTTTCTCGGGTGGCCCCGCCCGGTTCCTTTCGTGGGCCACGGATTCGGTCTGGAACTCGATGAATATCCGGTGATCGGCAGAAAATCGCCGTTTGTGCTGGAACCGGGCATGGTCGTGGCTTATGAGCCGAAATTCATCATTCCCGGAGAAGGGATGATCGGGATCGAAAATTCGTATTATATCACTGAGGGCGGAGCGGAACGACTTTCGCTGTTCCCCGACCAGATTCAGTCGGTGTGATCGCGTGCCGACTATAGCCCCAGCTTGCCGCTGATCGATTGCATTGCATCGATGCTCAGCGTGATAAACTCCTCCAATGGAATGGAGATTTGTTCGCAGAGGCGGATATGGTCCCGGTTGACCGAGCGCGCGAATTCCTTTGCCTTCATGCGTTTCCTGACCGAGCTCGTCTTGAGGGAGTCGATCTTTTTCTCGGGCGTTACAAGCGTCGCGGCGACGATCATGCCGGTAATGGTCTCCGCAGCGGTGAGCGCAAAATCAATCGGCTTGGTGCGGGTGAGTCCGAGGTTTTCAGCGTTATGGGTTTTGATGGCCTCGATGATATCGGGATGGACGCCCCGATCCAGGAGGATCTTTTCGGTCTCGAGCGTGTGGCGCTCCATATGATCGCGGGTCTCGTTGTAGTCCAGGTCGTGCAGCAATCCCACGAGCCCCCACATGTCGGGGTCCGCGCCGAAGCGAGGCGCAAGCGCCCGCATAATGGCTTCGGCCGCTAGGCAATGCTTTCGCATGGCGTCGGTGTCGAGGTAGCGCTCCATGAGTTCGAGCGCTTCTTCACGGGTGATTCCCCAAACGGCTGTGGCATTCATGGTTCGGTCTCTCTCCGGGCCATAGACAGGATGTGTCTTGTGGGTATTACACCCATGCGCTTTCTAACAAGTAATTGGGAAATGGCCGGCAGAACTTGCCCCAGACTTGATCCGGGGGATGCCGGCCCCCATCATATCTTGGCGGCGACGGGCCTCCGCGCCTGCCATTGCGCTTGTATGAAAGCAGACCGGTCTTATCATAGGATGGAAGGGAGCGCAACAGCGTGACCCCGCAGATCGTTGACTTTTTTCATCAAGATTCATATGGTAAATTTGATGTTTACAGCATACCTTAGAATTTGTACCACAGTATCGTGGGGAGGAATGTGGCCATGAGAATCATCAATCTGGACCATGTCGCTGCGGTGCCCGTGCTCCCGGAGGTGGTTAAGGAGATGCTCCCGTATTTCACGGAAAAGTACGGAAATCCGTCGAGCATACACAGTCTTGGAGAAGAGGTGGAGGAGGCGATCGGTGAAGCGCGCGAGCGGGTTGCCGCTCTGATTAACGCGGACCCGTCCGAGATCGTCTTCACATCATGCGGTACCGAATCCAACAATTTTGCGCTCAAAGGAACAGTTCAGGCAAACCGTGCCAGGGGTAATCACATCATCACAAGCTCGATCGAGCACTTTTCCATCATGCACGCGATCAAGACCCTGGAGCGACAGGGTGTGGAGGTGACCAGACTCCCGGTGGACTGCTACGGCATGGTGGACCCCGACGATGTGGAGAAGGCAATCACCGAGCGGACCGTCCTCATTTCCGTGATGCACGGAAACAACGAAATCGGGACGGTCCAGCCCATCACGGAGATCGGCCGGATTGCACGGGAGCATCATATCCCCTTCCATACCGACGCGGTTGCCACTGCTGGTGTGATCCCCGTGGACGTGAAGGCGATGAACGTGGACCTGCTTTCCCTTGCGGCAAACCAATTTTACGGACCTAAGGGAGTGGGCGCCCTGTTCGTCCGCAAGGGTGTGAGGATTGAGCCCCTCTTAGATGGCGGCATACAGGAAAACGGTCTGAGAGCCGGCACCGAGAACGTCATGGCGATTGTAGGTATGGGAAAGGCCGCTGAGATCGCGGCGCGTGACATGCAGTCCAGAATCGACCATATGCTGCCGCTGCGAGACCGACTCATGAAGGAAGTTCCGGCTGCTATCGAAGATGTTGCGGTGGTCGGCCATCCAACCGAGCGGCTGCCTAACAACGTGAGCGTCCTCGTGCGTTATGTCGAAGGGGAATCGATGCTTCTCTTCCTCGATATGGAGGGCATCAAGATCGCCAGCGGGTCCGCGTGCATCTCGCGGTCTCTGAAGGTATCGCACGTGATGCTGGCAATGGGCATTGACGCGGGAGCTGCCCAGGGATCGCTTCTGATGACCCTTGGCAAGGACAATTCCGATCAGGACGTTGACGATGTGGTGCGAGTGCTGCCGCCGATTGTCCAAAGGCTGAGAGATATGTCTCCATTGTACAAACGGAGCGGCAAGGTAAAAGCGAGCTGCTGAAAGCTAACGCCGTGGAGTTCGCCACAGGCGGACCTCGGCTTGATCGGGCATGTTATCCGGCCACAGTTGGGTAACGAAGCTGTGGAACGGCTCATTTACGGAGCGCGGATATGTACAGCGAAATCGTAATGGATCATTTTAAGAACCCGAGAAACGTCGGTGAAATACCCAACGCAGACGGTATCGGCGAAGTGGGGAATCCCGCGTGCGGCGACATCATGACTTTCTACATCAAAGTAAAGGACAACATCCTGGAAGATGTGAAGTTCAAGACCTTCGGCTGTGGCGCCGCGATCGCAGTGTCCAGCATTGTCACCGAAATGGCGATCGGGAAAACCCTCGACGAAGCCATGAAGATCTCTCACCGCGCGGTAATTGAAGCGTTGAACGGCCTCCCCAAGAAGAAACACCACTGCTCGAACCTCGGCTCCGACGCGCTGCATCGAGCAATCGAGGACTATCTGGCCAAGCAAAAGGGTCGGGCCTACCATAAACCGGAGGATGGTCCGGAGGTCTGCAACTGCCCCATTTGCGACGTAGAAGACCCCGAGGAAGCGCCCTACTGCGCAACGGTGTGCGATCGCACGGGCACGTAAGTCACTGGACTCACGGGCAGTCGATCCGGTCTGCACAAAAGCGAGTAAATCTCTGTCTTCCCCCCGAGGGATGAGGGATAGTTGCGCGCGGTTTCTCATGACCACTAAACAATACAGGGCCGATTAGCCGGTCGCTCGTCCTTCCCCCGTCGACTCAGTAAAGGTAGCGCGGGGTCCCACAGATACGAACTTGCGTTCGATGTGATACGGCACATATGTATGAAGGAGGAACCGTGTGTGCGCCCAAATGCGGGCAGACGCATGGTTTATCCCTACACCGGACGACGGAACAGAATCGTCGCGGACGCGAACTCGTATAACAACTCCCGGCGCTTGTCCCCGGATCGACCGCTTTTTCTTGCGATCCGCCCGGAGTCATTTGCGAGAGCAGTTAATAGCTATGATAGCAGATAGTTAACAAATTTTCCGCGCATACAATCGAATATTTTCAAAAAAATAGATGAAAAAATCTTGACAACTATCTCAGATTAGGCTTTATTCTTCCACAGCGACGAACCAAACCTAATCCTTCCTTTTTAGCCCGTTCCCAAACGGGCTTCTTTTTTCCCGCACTCCTCAGCTCTCTCGTTGACCCGGCGATTCTTTGAGATATAATACGAATAACAGGCGAGCATTTTATCAAGCGAATCCGGTCCATCGGCGGAGAGGGACCGGATTCGCGCATTCTGAGGATGCAACAGAGGAGCGGGGCTCAGACCCGCCCGCCTCTACCATGTTTCAAGATTACTGCCGGCTACGACTGAAACGTATTTTCCGAGGGGCTGTATAACTTTCCTTACGGTTCGATCTTTGTTCCTAAGACTTTGAGGAACTCGGCGAGCCATTTGGGATGAGCCGGCCACGCGGGGGCCGTAACGATATTTCCATCCACGTACGCGTCTGCGAGTCCGACGTCCATATATTTGCCTCCCGCGGAGGTCACATCCGGGCCGACCGCCGGATAGGCGCTGCACGATCTGCCCGCGACTACACCCGCGGCAGCGAGCACCTGCGCGCCGTGGCAGATGGCCGCGATCGGCTTGTTCGCCTTTGCGAAATGCTGTACGTGCGCGATGACGGCCTGATTGAGTCGGATATACTCGGGAGCGCGACCGCCGGGGATGACGAGCGCATCGTAGTCTTCAGCCGTGACCTGGTCGAAGTCCGCGTTGAGAGTGAAGTTGTGCCCTCTTTTTTCCGAGTAGGTTTGATCGCCCTCGAAGTCATGGATCGCGGTCCGGACGATATCACCGGCTTTCTTCCCCGGGCACACCGCGTGGACCGTGTGTCCTACCATTGATAGGGCTTGAAATGGGACCATCACCTCGTAGTCTTCCACGAAGTCACCGACGAGCATCAAGATCTTCTTGACAGCCATTGGTCGTCTCCTTTCCGCATGGATCATGCTGAAATTTCGCCCGGACCGGCGAGACCGTGCTCACGGGCGTACGATAAAAACGCCTGATAACTTTCCGGTGTCCCGATGTCGAAAAACGCGCTCTCCTGAACCAGCCCGCTCATCCTGCCCGTCGCGGCAAGCGAGGGGAACACGTCCTGCTCCATGGAAAACGGCACCCCTCTGGGAAGCGACAGGATAAACGATCGCGCCATTACGGACACTCCCGCGTTGATGAGACCGGGTTCGTGCGGTCCTCGGCCCTTTTCCACGAAGCCCGTTACTCTCCCGTCTTCATTTACAACAACCGATCCGTACCGACTTCTGTCGCTCACGCGGCGAAGAGACAATGTCACATCGCTTCCGTGTTCGTTGTGGCAGCGGAGCAGGTCACCCAGGTTCGCGTCGAAGAAGGTGTCGCCGTTGACGACAAGTGTCGGTTCCGTGGCGAACCGCGCGGCATTTCGAACTGCGCCGCCCGTGCCGAGCGGAGTCTCTTCCCGGCAGCACCGCACCCGGAGACCCGTTTTCAGCTGCGCGCGGGTGAAATGCTCCTCGATCTTCTCACTCATGTATCCACTCAAGAGCACGAAATCCCGCACGCCCTTCGCTGCGAGGCAATCGATGAGGATCTCCAGAAACGGCTTCCCGCCCACCAAAGCCATTGGTTTGGGGCGGTCGGAGACCATAGTCCGAAGCCGCAGGCCGAGGCCTCCTACAAGGATCATTGCGGTGAATGGCAGGGCGCGCGGCTGCATTTACCGTGTGATCGTGCGGCAGATACATTTTGGGTCCTGCTGTACCGCCGCGGTCTGGAACGTATTCCGCCAGAAGTCCATCACCAAAAGCCCTTGGATTGTATCCTGTTCTCTGCCCACGAGGATTTTCAGCGCTTCGGTCACTTCCACCGCGGCCACAGCCATCGCCACCGAGGATAGGACACCCACTCGCGCGGCTGTCGGGTGATTTCCTACTACTTCCGTGTCAGGCCATAGGCACCGCAGACACGGTGTCTTGCCGGGGATTATGGTCATCACGTTTCCGGCAGCTTCCACCGCTCCGCCGAATACATAGGGAATGCCTCGGGCGAGAATTGCGTCGTTGACATAATAGCGGCTGCGGATATTGTCCAACGCGTCAACGACCAGGTCCACTCCGTCTGTCAGCGCTTCAATGGTGTCCGCTCCGACCGCTGTAGTCACCGCTTCGATTTGGACCTCGGAATTCGCGGCGCGAAGCCGCTTAGCTGCGACTTCCGGTTTGGATAAACCGGCACCCACATCTTCTTCGTCATAGAGGATCTGGCGGTGAAGGTTGTGGATCTCCGGATAGTCGAAGTCGGCAATCCTGAGGAAAGCGATGCCGGCTCGAGCCAGAAGGGTGCTCACCAGGCACCCGAGCGCTCCAACGCCTGCGACGAAGACCCGAGAGCGTCTGATTCGCTGTTGACCTTCGGGGCCGATCCATCTGAGCAGCTCGTGCCGACTGTACCGAGGAATATCTGGCGCCATGATCGGATTCCATTCAGTGCGGACATCGGTGAAGCCTGCCGGGCCGCTGCCGCACGATCACACACGTCATGTCCAGCCCTGTTATAGTAACTCTCAGAAGTTTTCACGGAATGGCATCACACTGCCGGCCAAGCCGGCAGTGCCGCCCATGATACGAACTTATGCTCACGACGACACTGTTTACTCACCCAGTGTACGGGCAAGTGCATGGGTCTGTCCGTATTTGAGCGCACACGCGGTTCGTCCCTTCATATGTGCCGTATCATCTTGAACGCAAGTTCGCAAAAGTCAATCCGTTATCACTTTCGAGAAATGCTGTAATTCGATTCAACTCATTGTGTCGTAAAGCCTACTGCCGTTCAAGAAGATTCGCGCGGTCAGCCTGCTGCGCTGAAGCCGAAACTCGGCACTGCCGCCCGTAACTGAATCCTTACCGGAAATCGGACCGCACCCTTGATTCCCTGAAGACGTGGTGCTAGAGTGCCCTAATCGGATCAGCTCCTGAGAGCGTACAAGGCATCTTCGTTTCCGAGGAGGAGCGATGAATTTGAACTTCGTCCGAACTACATGTCCATACTGCGGATGTGGTTGCGAACTACTGCTCGAAGTCCTCGACGGCAAGCTCGTGGGTACTCTTCCTTCCAAGACCAACCCGATGAACCAAGGCAAGTTATGCATCAAGGGATGGAACTGCCATGAGTTCATTCACAACAGCGAACGGCTGGCTACACCACTGATCAGGAAAAACGGCAACCTGGAGCCCGCGTCGTGGGATGAGGCGTTGGACTTTGCGGCCGGCCGGCTCAGGGAACTCAAGGAACAGCATGGCGGCGACAGCGTCGCGTTCCTGACGTCCGCCAAGTGCACCAATGAAGAGAACTACCTCCTCCAGAAATTCTGCCGTGTAGGCTTCGAGACGAACAATATCGACCACTGTGCCCGTCTTTGACACTCTTCCACGGTGGCAGGTCTTGCCGCCGCTTTCGGAAGTGGTGCTATGACGAACTCGATCCCGGAGATCGAAGACGCCGACTGTATCTTTGTTACCGGCTCGAATACCACCGTTGCGCATCCACTGGTGGCACACCGGATCTACCGGGCTAAGGCCAAAGGCGCCAAGCTCATCGTCGCCGACCCGCGGCGCATTCATCTGGCATCCATGGCAGACGTTTACATTCGGCAGAACCTCGGCTCCGATGTGGCGATGCTCAATGGAATCATGAACATCATCATCGCCAACGGCTGGCACGACCAAACCTTCGTGGACGAGCGGACCGAGGGGTTCGACAAGTTCCTCGAAGTCATCAAGAACTACACGCCTGAGCGGGCGTCGGAGATTTGCGGCGTTTCGGTAGAGGACCTCACCCGAGTCGCGGAGCTTTACGCCAGATCGGAGAAATCGACGATTCTGTATGCTATGGGGATCACTCAGCATTCACATGGCGTAGACAACGTGAAATCGCTGGCCAATCTGGCGATGCTCACCGGTAAGATCGGCAAGCCGTCCACCGGCGTCAATCCCCTGCGCGGTCAAAACAATGTGCAGGGAGCATGTGACATGGGCGGACTCCCCAACGTTTACCCCGCATATCAGGCGGTCACGGACGAGGGGGTCAAGAAGAAATTCGAAAATGCCTGGCAGGCCCAGCTCTCCGGCAAGGTCGGCTACACCATTATGGAAATGATGCACGGGCTGGAAGACGGGTCTGTCAAGGGGATGGTGGTTCTTGGCGAAAATCCTGTCGGAAGCGATCCGGACGTCAACCACGTGAAACACGCGCTCCAGTCCGCGGAGTTCCTTGCGGTTATCGACATTTTCCTTACTGATACGGCGAAGCTTGCACATGTGGTATTTCCGGCCACAGCATTCGCGGAAAAGGAGGGGACATTCACCAATACCGAACGATGCGTACTTCGGGTGCGCAAGGCGGTCGATCCCCCGGGCGAGGCCCGGCCCGATTGGCAGATCATTTGTGACCTTTCCACCCGGTTCGGCCTGCCTATGAGCTATGCCTCGCCGGAAGAGATCTTCCGCGAAATCGCCTCGGTCGCGCCGAGCTACGCTGGTCTGAGTTACGAGCGGCTCGACAAAGGTCCGATCCCGTGGCCATGTCCTACAGCGGATCATCCCGGCACGCCCATCCTTCACACAGAGCGTTTCGCACGCGGCAAGGGGCTCTTCCACGCAATCGAATACCGACCGCCTGAAGAGCTGGTAGACGACGAATTCCCCATGCAACTCACCACCGGCCGGTTTTTCCCTCATTATCATACAGGCACCATGACGCGGAATTCGCCCTCGCTTCACAAGGAGATGCCGGAAGGGCACATCGAGCTGCACCCGGCCGACGCGGTAGACCTTGGCATCAAGGATGGCGAGTACGCCCGGATCGTCTCCCGTCGCGGTGAAGTGGAAACGAAAGTGCTTCTCACTGATCAGGTTGACCGCGGTACCATCTTCATGAGCTTCCATTTCATGGAAGCCAACGCGAATGTGCTTACCAACGCTGCCTTGGATCCGATCTGCAAGATCCCCGAGTACAAGGTGTGCGCGGTACGCGTGGAGAAACTTGACGCGACTTCGGGCGCTACGGCAGCCGGGTAGATTTGCGGCCGAGATGGAATCCCATAACTGTTCTTAGAATCCAATATAGTCACGATTAACCCTACAACGCTACTTATTGATTTCTTGACTTGGAATTGCAAGAGATGCCTGCCATACTACGTAACATAATGTCGAATAAGGAGGCAGGCCATGCTCCCGTGTCCACGATGTGACGAACACTATAATGGACCCCATAAACTGGACAGGAGGTTAAGGTGGAAAAGCCGACCTTGTTGATGTAGAAAGCGGCGGGGGGATCACGAGGAGGCTTTGCTTGCGAGGTATGCGAAAGCGGTATGATGGGAGCTTCAAGGCACGGGTTGCTCTTGAGGCTATCAGGGGGGAGCGGACGGTAGCAGAGATAGCTGCGGTTTACGGGGTCCATCCGAACCAGATCGGCAACTGGAAGAAACGGGCGCTCGATGAGCTGCCCAAGATCTTCTCGGGTCGGCACGAGAAGAAAGAAATGCAAGGAAAGGAGCTACTAGACCAACCAACTTTGAGCGACTCCAACAAGCTCTCGGGTACAAGACCCCTTACGAAGTCTATGCAGGTACTCGTACCCGGCACCCGGAGCCGAGTCCCAATATCCGAGTGTCAAGGTGTACTTTTCCACCTTAAAAAAGTGCAATTTTTGTCTTGACACAGGGGTCCACATCATCCACCAATCCCTCGGGTGATCCTCCCCGTGGTGAATTCTAGGCAGATGTCAAGCTGAAAACAACAAAGATTTCGGCACCTGTGCAAGAGCTTTTATTCCGGTCAAACCGGACTTCTGTCAGTCAGGGCGCCACCAAACGTCGGCGCTTTCGATGATGCGTCTTTTTACGCTCTGCCAAGTCTTTGTGGTGAGGAAAGACTCCTGCCAGCGTTCAAGTATCAATCGGAACATTTCGATCGGTAGAGTGAACGTGATCTCGTCGATTTTCAGGAACTTACGACAAGAGGGGTCCCAACCTCCAAGACAGGCCTTCAACCGACCTTCTCTCTTGTATTTGCGCGGCCAGGCAACCAGGTTCCCGCAGCCTGCGCTCCATGGCGACATGACCGCCTCAAGGTCGTCAACGGCAAATAGAACCAGTTGATGGAGTCCGGAAATTACTTCGGGACGCGCAAAGAAGTTCACGAATTCGGGCTCTTCATCGGGGCCGAACACAGAGAGGGGCTTGAAAACGCAAAATCGCTTCGGCGCGGGCTCGGGGTCAAGAATTTCATTGTACCGGCGGAGAAGTTCCGGTGAGGGAACGTACCGTTCTCCCTCAAGAACGCCGGGAATGCCCGTAGACACGTACTTCACCACCGATTCGAGCTGCGGCTTGTTGAATCCTAGAAAGAAAGCCGCCCCCAAGCATCCGTACCTCCCACGCTCAAAGTAAGCTGCGGTCCTACGCTTGCGTGCGCGGCGAAGAGTTCCCAAGACGCATGACCAACTCTTATGAAACAGCGCCCAATCCAGTTTGCCGGCGGCCTCGTCGGATAAGGTCGGGAGATAATGGGGTCTTGGCGCCAGCCCCTTTTCGGGTTCGATATCGGTGTAGAACATGCCCATGGGCTCTTCGTCATGGCCCAGAGCTTCGAGAAATTGATTCAGGTCCGAGGTCTTTTCCGTGGTCATCGCTCCTGCTCCTCAGCGAAACAAGTATTCGTTCGACATCATTCACGCCGGAGGATACCACGGAAAAGTCGTACAGCGACAGATTGAACGAGCTACGACGCTAGCCGAGCGTTACGGAATTCCACATGCGCTCGTATGGATCTTCTTTCTCGTTCTCTTCCTCATTCTTGTCTTCGTCGTAGTCGTCATCATCGTCATCATCCAATTGGTTCTCTTCTGCCTCCCCATTGCCGTTTGCATCTTCTTTCACGACCCACCAGGACGGAAGTTGTTTCAATGCGGCGTCGCCACCGGAAGTGTCCGACTTCCCGGCCGCGGCCACCGTTGCCCACGTCGCGGCTGAAGCCTCCGCGAATCCGATGAATTGAAAACCGGCCCCAACAAGGGCTAACGCGGCTACCAACAAGGTTACCCATACTCTCTTCATGTGAGGTGCTCCCTATAGAAAAGTCGGCTGGTCCCTCGAACGCGGGCACCGTCTGTACTGTTACACAATCAGAAAGAAAACGACAGTGAAAACTCGCCCCCGAAAACGGGATCGATAGTCCGGCCTGGCCTGGTGCCGAAGTTGTTCCCCACCACGCCGTTGGGCCAATCCGGAACGGACCGGTCGATGCACGCGTAACTGAACCACTTGCCCGGCTGCCAGTAGCCCAATACAATCGACATTGTCCAGCCGTCCAGAAGCTGCCAATCCAGTCCGGTGTTTATTTCGTACCCGAGCGCGGTATCGGGGATGTTGGGCGAGTTTGGATACCGGTTGATTTCGATCCCTATGTTTCCATCGACACCGTTTTCGTCGGCAAAAGCGCCTGCATTCAAGTGTGGACCGATGCATCCCCAACTGTATCCGTGCGCGGTTCGGTTGGCGTACATGATCGAGCCGTAAATGTTGAGGTTGGACGCAACCGAATAGTCGAATCTCCCAGCGAGAACGAACGCGTCCCGGATGTACCCGTCACCGGAAAGGTTGTACGCGTTAAGGCCCGAGCCGTAATTGTAGCTGAACAGGTAGCTGTACGGCCTGAATACGCTGAAGTTGCCCAGATGCGTGTCGAACGTAGGATGCCACACGAAGGCCGCGGACTGGACGTCGTACATCTGTTGATTGCGTCGGTCCGGACCAGGACTCCAGGCAGTGAGCAACGTAACCCGTGCGGGTCCCGCCATCGCACCGGTTTCCACCATGTATCGCCACTGCTGGATGCGGCGGTTCCACGGACTTGTTAACAGGTTCGCGGGATCCGAGTACACATCATGCCAGTATAGCCACGCTGCCTCCGCGTTGAAGAAAAACCGCCCGTTGTTGTACTTGACGAAGGCCGTCCCGTGGAACAAGTCCGAATCCAGCGTCCGTTGGAGGATCACACCTGTTATCGGGTCGGGGAGCCTTGCCTCCGGCCCGATATGGTACGCCCCATACGCTCCGAGGATCCCTATCTTTGTGGGGCCGC
>JAIWNO010000254.1 GCA_020216785.1 Desulfomonile sp. | reverse complement strand
TCCGTGGCTGCAGAAACCGTTCCCGAATAGAGAACGTTGATGCCCACATTTGCTCCGTCATTAATCCCTGAGACCACCAAGTCCGGTATGCGCGGGAGAAGCGCATACAATGCGAGCTTGACCGCGTCTGCGGGTGTGCCGTGGACTCCGTACCCGTAAAACGAGCCGTTCCGTGTCACCTCGCGCACCCGTATAGGCTCGTACAAGGTGATCGCGTGACCGATAGCGCTTTGTTCAGATTCCGGCGCAACGATAAAGACACGTCCGAGTCCACTAACGGCCTCTCGAAGGTATCGAAGCCCCTCGGCGTGAATTCCGTCATCGTTAGTGAGGAGAATAAGGGGACCCGAGTCCGTCATAGCAATTCCTGACACACCTCACGAAGTCGTTCGAGCCCTTTGAGTATGGTCTCCTCACCGGTTGCAAATGACAACCTCACATGGTCCTCTGAACCGAACGGTCCGCCGGGTACGCAGGCCACGTGCCGTGTTTCCAGGAGGTAGCGCGCGAGGTCCGCGGAATTCGACACTTTGCCGCTCAGGTAAAGTCTGCTCGTATTGACAAAGGCATAAAACGCGCCGCCCGGCTTTACCACCGAAAGCCCTTCAATCTTGTTGATCTCCTCAATCATGAGGTTGCGTCGCTTTTCAAAAACTTCAACCATGCGAGCCACTTCGTCCTGGGGCCCGGTCAGAGCCTCGACTGCCGCAGCCTGGGCCGTGCTGGCCGGGTTGGAAGTCGATTGACTCTGAATATTGGTCGCGGCTTTCACGATATCTGTGCGAGTGGACGCAAGATACCCGATCCGGAAGCCGGTCATCGCGTAGGTTTTCGACACTCCGTTAACGAGAATCGTCCGGTCTTTCATCCCAGGGAGGGCAGCAAAGGGGGTGAACTTCCCGCCGTCGTACACGAGTTTGTCGTAGATTTCGTCGGAAATCACGAGCAGATCGTGCTTTTCCGCGATTCGAGCCAATTCTGCCAGGATCTCCGCGGGATAGAGGACACCGGTCGGATTGGACGGCGAATTCACGAGAATAGCCTTGGTTCGCGGCGTGATGCGTGCCTCCACCTCTTCGGGGTCGGGAACGAAGCCGGTACCTTCCCGCGTGGGCACGATGACCGGCACTGCGTCCGCCAATTCGATCATTTCCGGGTACGAAACCCAGTACGGCGCAAGGACGATCGCTTCGTCACCGGGGTCGAGAACAGCCTGAAAGACATTCGCGAGGCAGTGCTTAGCGCCGCAGGAGACCAGGATTTCTTCCGCCTTGTAATCCAGGCCGTAATCATCACGCACGCGTTGCGCCACAGCGTTTTTCAGAGCGGGAGTGCCTCCCACCGGCGTATAGAACGTTTCACCGCGATCGAGCGACCTCTTCGCAGCTTCGCGAATGTGCGAAGGAGTTGGGAAATCGGGCTCTCCAGCTCCGAAGCCGACCACGTCGATGCCTCGGCCCCTCATCTCTTTTTCCAGAGCTGCGATCGCCAGTGTGGCCGATGGTTTCAGTCGACGTGCTCGGCTGGACAAAAACGTTTTCATGGGTACTCCTCTATTGGGGGCCTCTCGCCGCTCAACGGCGGCATTGTTATCGCATATTCGGGAATTTCTTCCTCAGCATCTCCAGGACATATGGCGGGACCAAGTCCCTGGGGACTCCGCCGGCAACTACGGTAGCCTTGATAATTCGCGAGCTGACGTACAGGTACCGCAGAGCGGTCATCATGAAGAAGGTCTCGATGGATCGGCTCAGCTTGCGGTTCATGAGAGCAAGTTGAAATTCATATTCGAAATCCGACACGGCCCTGAGCCCGCGAATAATTGCATTTGCCTTCTTTCTCTCCGCATACCTGACAAGCAGCCCGTCGAACGCCTCGCACTCGACCCGGTGGTTCATGTCGCGGATGCTCCGCCGGATCATGTCCAGGCGCTCTTCCACCGTGAAAATGACATCTTTTTCGGGGTTGGCTCCAAGTGCAACGATGACACGATCGAATGTTCCCAACGCTCGACGGATGATCTCCAGATGACCGTTGTGGATCGGGTCGAACGTACCCGGATAAATCGCGATCTTTTCACCCATATTCCTGTTTACCCCTTCATTGCGCATCAATCACGTCCTCCGGCCTCCGGTCGAAAATCTCCAAAATGGTACCGCCGTAAGCACGTGAAAACCGAAGCTCAAAGCATTCTGGGAAGTCGATCGGCTCAGAGGCGGCCTCCCGCTCGACGATGAGGAGTCCGGACGGCCGGACCACGCGACATAACGCCGGTTCCGAGGCGAGTCGGCCCACCTGATCCGTACCGTAGGGCGGGTCGAGAAAGATCACGTCGAACGCGGCGCCCTCCGCCGCCAACTTCTTGAGGGCGAAAACAGCATCCGCCGTGAGCACTTTCACCGCGTCTCCGATCCCGAGGGATTCCGCAAGGCGAGCGATGCGGGCCGTTGCCCTGTGGTCCTTATCAACAAACAAGGCGCTCCGCGCTCCGCGGCTCAGCGCCTCCAATCCAAACGCGCCTGTTCCCGCGTACAGTTCCAATACCCGCCCGTTTGCTATCGCGGGGCCGAGCGTGCTGAAAAGGGCTTCACGGACTCGTCCGGTGGTAGGACGGATCTCTCGGCCCCGAGGGACCGGCAGCCGAACACCCTTGAAACGGCCGGCGATGATCCTCATTCGTCAGGCTCTTTGTATACCTTGTGCGGCCCGATCATTCAAGACGGAATGTATCTTCGAACTACGCTTTGCGATCTAAAACGGCATCTTTCCCGGAGGCCTTCGCTCGGGGACGTAAACATGCGGGATGATGCCCTCGTTCCATTCCCGTGAGACGTATAAATTGCAGTAGCAGCTCCCGAACTCCACCACATCCGGCTCCCGATAGACGCACGGACAGATGATGTCCCGATCCTTCTCGCGGTCGTCGGCTGCCAGCCTGCACGGGCACGACATGTAGCCGTACCGTTCCTTGTTGGTCAGGAGCCCTTCGAGCAGCTCAATGGTTCTGCGCCGGTCTTTGTTGAAAAAGAACCCCTTGGGCTCCTGGACTTTCCGCAGCATTTCGTAGAGCTGTTCGACGTCCATTACAATCCCAGCGCCTCCCTTATCTCCTGCTCTTTGTAACCGATGATGACCTTCCCGTCGATAATGATGGTGGGAAATGAGCACCGTTCGTTAATCTTCCTGATTTCCTGGAGTATCTGAGCCATCTCCTCTTTGGGCACCTTGTCCACGTCCGTGCAGTCGTACTTGATACCGCAATCGTCAAGGAGTTGCTTGGTGCACTTGCAATGGCTGCACGTGCTCAGGGAGTACAATCTCACCAGTGGTGCCATGATCCTCTCCTTTTAGTCCAGCTTCAATTACGATCTTTTGTTTGGGCGGCTCGACCGTGGGCCGCGCCGATATATTTTTCACAATAATGCATCGAGGCCCGCGGGCCAACCTCTGGCCTCGCATGACGTCGATTGTCTGCCCCGAGAGTATTATCACCTTTTCGCCGGAACGATCAATGCCTTGGCGGGATCTTGGCGGTCCCAGGCGGGAGTGCGCCTGGGCAGGATTGCTGTTGGAGCTACACTCCCAAATTGAGCTCACGGGAAGGGCCTTCGATAACATTGCAATTGACTGGGGCCGCGCGGTGGGGTACACAAAAAGAGAGGAAAACAAGGACTGTATTGATGGGTGAGCACGAAAAACTCCTCTCTCGTGTGCTTCGAGGGACTTCAGACAGCAATATCCCTTTCGACGAAATATGTGGCTTGTTAAGGTATTTGGATTTCCAAGAGCACATTCGTGGAAGCCATCACATCTTCACGAAACAGGGAGTCTAAGAGATATTGAATCTGCAGCCGAAGAGCGGCGGGAAGGCAAAACCCTATCAGGTCAAGCAAGTTCGCCAATTGATACTCAAGTATCATCTCGGAGGTCGAGAACAGGATGGCCAGTAAGTATCGTTACGAGGTCATCATCTACTGGAGTGATGAGGACCAGGCATTTATCGCGGAAGCTCCGGAGCTGCCGGGCTGTGCGGCAGACGGAGCTACGTATCAGGAAGCAATTTCCAATGTAGAGCTTATCATACAGGAGTGGATCGAGACGGCGCAGGAACTTGGACGCCCCATTCCGGAACCCAAAGGACGACTCATGTATGCTTAGCTCGCCGTCGCATCCCGGGGATGATCGGAAGAGTGCAGAAATGGACTTCGCCAATGATCGGGACATGATTATTAGAACCATCCTGCGGCATTATCCCGACGTGCAGGCAATCTATCTGTTCGGTACTTACGGAACAGAGGACGAATGGCCTGACAGTGACATTGATATCGCCTTGCTCCTGCCCCCACAGCAGGCAAAAGCGGCCAAGCCGCTGCCAATGAGTGGTTTGTACGGCGAATTGACCACATTACTGGAGAAAGAAGTAGATCTGATTAATTTGCGCCGTGTCCCTACGGTTCTTCAAAAGGAAGTTGTTGCCGCAGACCGGAGGATTTATTGTGCAGACAAATATGCGGCCGATGAATTCGAAATGCTGACGTTTTCTTATTATCAAAAACTGAACGAAGAGCGTGCGGAGATAGTCGACGACGGGCTCGCCACCGGGAGGTTCATCGCCTGATGGATGATGTGGTCTTGAGCAAGAAAGAGAGCATCGAACGGTGCATAAGACAGGTTCGGGAGTACTATTATGCGGTACCCAGCGATACACCCTTTGACAAAGACTATTTCAAACAGGACGCTATTGCGATGAACCTTCAACGCGCTTGCGAGCAGTGCATCGACCTGGCTAATCATACCGTCAAAACAAGAAAACTCGGTCTTCCCAAGGAATCCAAAGAGAGTTTCCGTCTTCTCGCGGAACGCGGTATCATCCCGCGCGATCTTGGCGCCAACCTGGAAAAAATGGTTGGGTTTCGCAATACGCTCGTGCACCAGTACCGGCAGCTTGACATTCATTTGATGGTCGATGTCATTGAAAATCATCTCGACGAGTTGGTGGACTTCACCAACTTCATCGTGAAGGAATTGATCCACGGCCCTGCGTCCTGAATCCTATGAATCCACATAGAAGGAGTATGTTTGATCAATATCTACGTTGATGCAGACGGCTGCCCGGTGAAGAACGAGGTCTTTCGGGTGGCCCAACGATACGGGCTGAAAGTGTACGTGGTTGCCGATACCGGGATGAGAATTCCTGAACACGAACTCTTCGAGCTGATCATCGTCAATGATCGATTTGACGCGGCAGACGACTGGATCGTGGAGCACCTCAAGGAGAACGACATCGCGGTGTCAGCGGATATTCCGCTTGCCGCGCGGTGCATTGCCAAGGGCGCTCGCACACTGGACCCGAGAGGCCGCGTCTTCAACAACGAATCTGTCAGCCATGCTCTTGCGGCCAGAGACTTTATGGCTCATCTCCGGGATATGGGGAATGTCACGGCAGGTCCGCCTCCGTTTGAGAAGCGGGATCGGTCTCGTTTCCTTCGGAATCTCGATGAGGTGATCCTGGCTGCTCTCAAGACAGAGGGACAAGCAGTAAGAAATAACCGGTAACCGAACCGTTCGGGGGGAGCAAGATTCACCGCAGAGAGCGCAGAGGACGCATAAAGTAGAAATCACTTGAGCACCGAAGCGAAGAAGATTATAATCAGTGCACATGGACTGCCTCGACCGGTACTTGTGGTCATTTGCTGCGTTGCGGTGGCTGTCCCGTTTCTGCTTGTGCAGTTCCCGCCTATTACCGATCTGCCCCAACAAACGGCTCAAATCAGACTGTTGTTGGAAACCCTTAACGATCCGGTAGGGAGCGAATATAGGATTCAGTGGTTTACGCCGTACAGCCTTTCTTACTTGTTACTGGGGCTGTCATGGTCTGTCTTCGGTCCCGAGAACGCGGGCCGGATGGCAATGCTGGCCATCGGTTTGGCCTGGGTTTTGGCGATTCATCTTGTGGCGATTAGGCGAGGTCGTTCGCAATCAGCTGCTGTCTTGGGTTGTCTGTTCTTTTTTAGTCACATTCTGTATTGGGGATTCTACAGTTTTGCCATCGGGTGGCCTGCATTCCTTCTCTGGTTTCTTCCTACCACGAGAAAACCTGCCCCTAATTTCACCGTAAGAGAAGGTCTGGAACTGGTGGGAGCAGGTCTGCTCCTTTACGTGAGTCATTTGCTCTGGTTCCTTGCCGGTCTTTGCTGGCTAGGGCTTGACAGTCTTGTGTTGAGACGCGACTTTAAGGTTCTTCTCAGACGAGGGGCCTACCTTATACCGCTCATTGTCCCAGCAATAGCCTGGTTCCCAAAGATCTCAGAATCCTCCTGGGCGACGCCCGCACTGTGGTCCACGATGCCGTTGTCGCGTATTTCGCTACCGTGGCTCAAGGAAGCAGCTCTGGGCGGAATTCAGGGCCCGATAGAGCATGTATTAGTAGGGGTCAGTATTGGATGGGTTGTGTTGTCAGTGCTCCAAAACCGAGGGATGTTGAAAAGGAGAATCGACTGGTCGTTTTTGCTGCTTTCGGGAATGTTTCTTTCTTTTGTGATGTGTCTTCCGGATAAGTATATGAGCACTATTCGATTCGGTCCACGATGGATGCCCATGACCGCAATCGCTTTGCTCTTGGCCATGCCTCCACCGATCCTAAAGCCTATTCTCAGACACGCTCTCGTTCTAGTGCTCGTCGCCGCGTTTTGCCTCGTGACTGCGGGATCATGGATCGGATTTGAACGAAAGGAACTGTCGGGACTCAAGGAGTCGCTGAGCGCTCTGCCGGAACGGCCGACTCTCCTTGGGTTGAGTTATATTCAATCAAGCGGTTTTGTGAAAGTCCCTCCTTTCATACAGATCTTCGCGTATTCACAAGTCCTGAAAGGCGGCAAACTAAACTTCTCTTTCGCAGGGTTCCCTCCGTCCCTAGTCGTTTACAAAAACGATTTCGACCCTCCCTGGACCATCAATCTTGAATGGTTCCCCGAACTGGTCAAGGATTCAGACCTAAAATATTTCGACTTCGTGCTTGTAAACGGCTTGGACGCGACGCACGAGAGTATCCGAACGGCATCCGTGCTGACGCCGTTGACACACGAAGGGCGGTGGCGTCTCTACAAGGTTGGGGAGCGCAAGGAACGATCAACGCCGTGATCCATTCCATTTCAGGGCGCAATCGGCTCAGGAGCAGCCGATTCGCGACGATTAACATTACTCGGGAAGTGATACGGGCCATCATGACAGAATAGCTGGAGGAAATGAGCGTTAAGCTAACGAAAGACAAGGTTCAATCCACCGGCATTTCCCGATGTAACCCCAGTCGTCCGATCGTCTTCGATTATGAGCTGTCCATCGGCGGCGAACAAGGTTACAATGGCCTGGAATCACTACTCATAAGCTTCGCGGGATGCAGCTGCACGACTGTTTATGCCGGAAAATCATCCAAAACTATGTGAAATGCGAGACTTACCACAAGCCTGTCCAACTCCTCACTTTTTAACAAGCCTTAATTGGCAACATGAGCCGGCTCGCAAAGCAATTTCGGAAATACCTATCAATCGGCCGCGCCCGTCTGAAAATGATGTGTTTCTTCGCGGTGAACACGGCACTCTGGAACAAAGAGGTGTAGGGGCACACCCGCGGGTGCGTCCTGAAAGCCGGGCCGACACGTGGGTCAGCCCCTACCGGACGTCGTTGAAGTTACCTCGTTTGAGAGCCCATCGGTATGAAACTGCCGTCCATGAGAATCCACGATCTGAAACACACCCTTGGACAAAGGCTTCGATCAGCCGGGGTGTCTTTCGAGGATCGCCAGGAGCTGCTGGGGCACAAGTCGGGAAGGATCACGACGGATTATTCGGCACCCAAGTTGATCAATTTGGTACAAGCCTCAGAGCGGGTTTGATTGGTCTTTTTTGGCTCTCCATATGCAACCCTCTTCATAACCGTTCTCCATCCGGCTGTCAATCTCTAAGTGCCTATCATATCACAGTTATCAAAGAGCAGACCGTTCCTGACGGACCGGAAGCGGCGTTGAATCACATTTCCCCCGCACTCTGGGTTCCTTCACTCCACCCGACGTGTCACAAAGAACTCATAGGCATAGTACCCTGAGTGCCTCCGGTGCATTGCGGGCTCCTGCGCGAGCTGATCAAGCACAGCAAGCACTTCATCGTCGTCCTTATATTTGCCGCGCAACTCCTCGATACGAATCTCCATCGGCGTATAGAAATCATCCCACCATGCCTCGTCCGGCAGGGTAAAGTGGTCGATAAGCGAGAAACCGCTTCTCTCGATTGCCGTCAGGACGTCTGAAACCCAGCCCATGGTCGGGTAGTCCAGGTCAAAGCTCGCTTTAACCTCGGGCGGCGGGTTCTCCTTGCGCCAGACCGCGTCGGTGAAGGCGAGGTAGCCGCCGGCGCGCAACAGCCCGTGGCAGACACGCAGGGCGCTCTCTATGCCGATATTGTAGAGAGCCCCCTCGGACCAGACGAGGTCGAAGCTCGCGGGCGGCAGCCCGGGGTTGGCCATGTCACCCACCGTAGGCTGAATCCGCTCGGCGAACCCTCGCACGGCGACCGTCGCGCGCAGTCGCTCGATGCTCGCAGCATGACTGTCCAGGGCCACGATGGACCCGGATGTAAGCTCGGCGAGCTGGAGTGTCTGCCCGCCGACGCCGCAGCCCAGATCGAGCACCGCCGGCGCGGGCGGCAGATCGCGACAGAAAGCAAGGGCCCTTGCGGCGCAGTCGCGGTTGCCTGGCCCCTGCCTGGGGAGCGACTCGAAGACTTCGAAGAATATCTGCCAGAAACGTGGCGTCGGCTCACTCATGTCATGCCCCATTACCCGTATCCTGCTGATCGAACCCGAGCAATCGCTCCGCCAGCTCCAATGCATCCACGGGCCAAAAACACTCGGGCCGGGGATGGCGCACATTCGGCTGTCCCGCTGCGGGGCGGCATCTGAGCAGGGATTCAACCCATTGGCCGGGGACGGCGTTCCGGCCGTGCACAGCGCCCAGCAGCGCGCCACAGATGGCGGCGTTGGTGTCAGTGTCTCCGCCGCGCATGACGGTGTCTACAACGGCTTCCTCCAGGTTCGGGGCATGCAGAAGCTGCCACAGGGCGTTGCGGAATGCCGTCAGCACCCACCCCTGTTGGTGGACATAATCGGGTGGCGGTGATTCGCCAGCAAATCGGACCGCTTCCCGGAGGCTTCCATCCACCGTCATGTCTTCCGTCCAGGTCACGATCTGCTCGTATAGATCTCGGCCATCGCACCCCTGGCGGATGGCATGGGCAATCGCCATCGTGAACAGCGCGTTGGCTTGCTGGCAGACCGGATGGGGATGGGTGATCGCTGCGTCCTGCCGTGCCCACTCGGCAACCAACTCCGGGGCATGGTTGGCTCCGAAGATGCCCAAAGGGCTGATCCGCATCATCGCGCCGTTGGCCTGGCTGCCTGGATTGGGACGACCCCGCAGGCCGCTGGAGACTGTCATGCCGCAATCGAAGGGACCGGAGTCCAGCCAGAAAATGTAGGCCTTCCTCGCTTCCTTGGGATCGTACCAGCCTTGGTCCGCCAGCATGCGGGCCAGCGAAAGCGCCATCTCGGAATCGTCGGTCGGTTGGCCGGCAATCGTGTTCCAGGTGCCCCCGTCGGCAAGTTCACGGGGACCGTTCGGGTATTCCCGCCGGATGTCATCCGGAGCACGAAATTCGACCAGGCTGCCAAGAGAGTCGCCGGCAAGCTGGCCGAGCAGGCACCCCTGGGCGCGGGAGAGCATATTGATGTCGAGGAAACCTCGGCTCATTCGGTCATTGTCTCCATTTGAATATTCCATCAACCTGGAGGACGGCATTCGCCGAAATATGGCCCAAGGTCATTGGCCGAGAATTATTGCGGAACGATTCGACATACACTGTACTGGTTCAGCGTGAATTGGACAAATCCGGTTTTCGTTTAAGCTACTCCCGGTGTGTTTTCCCCGAGAAACTCTTAACCCAACACTGCT
>JAIWNO010000253.1 GCA_020216785.1 Desulfomonile sp. | reverse complement strand
GAACTTGAACTGAGTCGACTGCCGCCAAGTAGTGTAAGCGAACCGGTAGTCGTCTATTAAGTGGTGAGTGAAAGGTATCTGAGTCTTCTCGAAGAACCGCTCCCAACCTATCCGCTCAGCCCAGTCACCTAACCGCTCGTACTTCTTAGCGTCCTTAGCGTAAACCTCTAATATGTTCTTAACAGCCTGAACAGTCGAAGGCCACCGAGGAGGCTCGTTAGGTATGAAAGGTATAACAACCTTCGAGAACTTAGGCTTAGTCATCCGGTTCGATAACTTACCACCAACTAATATAGCAACACCCGAACCAACGTCGTCAGCTAAAGGCATAGCAGCGCACATAGTGTAGCAGTTACCGCAGAACATGCACCGGTCAGCGTTAACCTCTAAAGTCTTTAAACCCGAAGCAGTCTTAGCAGGCTTTATAGCACCAGTAGGGCAAGCAGCTATAGCTAAAGGTAACTCGCATAACTTGTCTATCCACTCGTGGTCTATCATAGGAGGCTTCCGGTGTATACCTAATATAGCTATGTCCGAGCAGTGAACAGCACCGCACATGTTTAAGCAGCAAGCTAACGAAACCCGAACAGGAGCAGGTAAAGTCATCGAACCGAAGTAGTCGTATATACCGTCCATAACAGCCTTAACAACACCCGAAGCGTCTATAGCAGGAGTGTGGCAGTGAGCCCAACCCTGAGTGTGAACTATGTTAGTAACACCAGCACCAGTACCACCTATAGGGAACTTGTTCGAACCCTTAGCGAACTTCCGCGACTTTAAGTCGTCTATTAAAGGCTGTAACTTGTCCTTCGAGTCAACCATGAACTCTATGTTGTTCCGAGTAGTGAACCGTAAGTAACCGTCGCAGTGCTTGTCAGCTATGTCGCATATCTCCTTTATGTGCTCAACCGACATTAACCGGCAACCACCAACCCGCAT
>JAIWNO010000252.1 GCA_020216785.1 Desulfomonile sp. | reverse complement strand
AAAGTCCGGGTCTCGCCGCGCCCGCTGTTGCAGGCCTCTCTGGACGATCTGCCCCATCCATCGCGATGCCAAAGCCAGGACTTTCTCGCGGATCTCTCCGGCGGCCATGAGGATGGCGTTGCCGGTGATAAACGCATGGCGGCTTGCGTGAGTCCCGACATCCCACGGGCAGATCTCGGTATCGCCCTGGAAGAGGTTGATATCCTCGGGCCTGAACCCCACACCGTCCGCTGCCATTTGGCGGATGATGGTCTCGGAGCCCTGCCCCTGATCGGTTCCGCCGGTGATTATGACGAGCTTCCCTTCATCGTCCACCTTCATAATGATCCCGTGCCCGTCCGACAGGTACACCCGCGCGCCTCCTCCAACATGGAGGAACGAGGCAGCGCCCACCCCCCGGCCATTGCGCTTGCCCTGCTTGTCATTCCACCCGAGGCGGTTCTTCACCTCGGTGAGGCACTCCTTGAGCGGACACGTGGTAATTTTGATCCGCATTGGGGTTTCGGTGTACGGCTCGTTGGCGTTAATGAGCCGAAACTCGAGCGGGTCGATACCCGCGGCCTCCGCGAGCTGGTCCATGGACTGCTCCACCACGTACGTGGCCTGCGGATTGCCGTACCCGCGCATAGCCTGTGCATAGATGTTGTTGGTGTAAACGCAGGTAGCCTGGAACGCCACATTGGGAACCTTGTACAGCGACGAGACCGGAATCGACATCACTGACGGCGTGGTTGCCCCCCACGACGTGTACGCACCGTTGTCCAGGATCATGTCGACCTTGCGGAAGGTGAGCCGCCCTTCACGATCACAACCCTGTTCCACCGTGGCAATGCACGGCTGCCGCGGCGGACTGGCGACGAACTCCTCGTGCCGGCTGAACAGGATTTTCACCGGGCACCGGGTCTTCCAAGCCAACAGGACCGCGATAAACTCATAAATGTCGGTGTCCAGCTTGCTGCCGAAACTTCCGCCCACATACGGCGTCAGCACGCGAGTCGTCCCTTTGAGTCCGAGGTTTTTGAGAAACATGTCCAGTCGGTCCTTGCCGCCGAACGGGACGTTGGTGACGCTGGTAAAGATCAAATTGCCGTTCGGGTCGAACTGCGCGATACAGCCGCTCGTGCCCATGCAGACCTGATGCACCCAGGTGGTCGAAAACGTGTCCTTTACCACGTACGCGGACTCGCTCCGCGCGCGGTCCACATCACCCGCGATGAGCCGCCACGGCAGCGGCAGAATGTTGTTGCGTCGCGGCTTGCCTCTGGCATCGAATTCATGGATCAGCGGAGCGTCCTCTTTCATCGCTTCGAGCGGATCGAATACCGGAGGCAGGTCCTCGTATTCCACCTCGATGAGGCGGAGGGCCTCTTCCGCGATGTCCTCGTCGATCGCGGCCACAGCGGCCACTTCGTCGCGAAACTGGCGGACCTTATCTTTTTTCAGAGGGGTCTGGTCGCCGAGGAAGCCAACGCGAACCTCCGGCACGTTCCGCCCGGTCAGCACCGCGCGAACGCCATACAGCTTTTCCGCCTTGGAAGTGTCGATATGCTTGATCCTTGCGTGGGGGCGACTGCTGTAAAGAATCTTCCCGTAAAGCATCCGAGGCACTTTGATATCATTGATGTATTGCGCCCTGCCTGTGACCTTGTCCACGTCGGCTCGAGGGATTGACTTACCCACGAAGAGTTCGCTCATGATTTACTCCTTGCCCGAGGAGCCGTCGCCGGCGAGCAGTTCAGCGGCCCGGCGGATGGATTCCACTATCTGGACGTAGCCCGTGCACCGACACATATTGCCCGCGATCGCGTGTCTGATTTCCGCCTCGGTCGGGTCCGGGTTCATGTCGAGCAGCGCTTTGGCCGACATAATCATTCCCGGCGTGCAGAAACCGCACTGCACGCCCGCCTTCTCGAGGAAAGCCTCCTGGAGGGGATGGAGTCGACCGTCCTCGCCCATGAGGCCCTCGATGGTGAGAACGTTTTTGCCTTCTACCTCAAGGACCGGATAAATACAGGCATTTACCGGCGCGCCGTCCACCAAGACCGTGCACGCGCCGCACTCCCCCTCGCCGCACCCTTGCTTCGCTCCGGTGAGCCACAGCTCTTCACGCAGCACTCGCAACAGATTCCAGTGAGGCAGCACTTCAACCTCAGCCACATTCCCATTCACGGTGAACCGAATGGTCCGCTTCATCTCCCGGCCGCTCCTTTCGCCCTGTCCCGGCACATCATTCCGGTGCGTTTCACGAGCACGCGAATCATCTCTGTGCGATACCACGCTGATCCGCGGATGGTCGTGCGTGGACTCCCCTCGGAAGCGGCGATGGCACCGGCTTCATCGAGGGTCGCCTCATCGATGATCTTGCCGGCGAGGAAAGCTTCCGCCTTGTACGCTCGCATCGGGGTAGGAGCAGCGACACCCAGAGCAATCGACGCGGCGCTGCATGTCTTCATGTCATCCTGAAACGAAATCAGGCACGCCACCCCGAGAATGGGCAGGTCCATTGCTTTGCGCCGGGTGTGCTTCCAGTACGCCGCGCCGGTGTTGGGTTGCGGCCTCGGCACTGAAAAGTGGGTGACGATCTCGCGTGGCCCCACGACCGTCTTGGAGGGCCCGCGGAAGAACTCCGTAATCGGCACAGATCGCTCGCCGTCCGGGCCGGAGATTGCCACTTTCGCGCCCAGCACCAGCATTGGCGGCGCGCTGTCGGCTGACGGGGCCGCGTTGCAGATATTCCCCCCCATCGTGCCCGAGTTCCTCACCTGCACGGAGCCGAGGTTGCTCACCGCGTCGGTGATAACAGGGAAATGCTCCCGAATTTCCGGGGAAAGCTCAATTGTGCGCAACGGCGTCGCGGCGCCGATCTTCAGCCCGCCGTCGTAGGCGACGAAATTGAGCTCCGGGACATTTCTTAACGAAATTAGATACTCCGGCGAGATGGCCCGCTTTTTCCAAAGGACCATCACATCGGTGCCCCCGGCTACGAGTTTCGCCTTTTCTCCGTAGCGTTCAAGCAGCTCGAGGGCTTCCTTGAGCGACGTAGGTTTGAGGTACTCGAAGGTTCTCACGTAGACCTCCCGACTGTGGCCTAGCCAGTTGGAAATCGCAACATGTTGGGAAACCGCCGACGAACGAGTGTCTGGTTCGAAACGTTCTTATACCACGACGACGGGGTTTGTTAAAAGGGGAGAAAAAGAGTGTCGTTCGATCGTTCGGTCCTGCGGGGCAGCTCCATGAAAAACGCGGTTCCGGCCTGCCGCGACCAATTGCGGTTGGCAACGGGGGTGGCTCGCTAATGGTTTACGACTTGGTCGTAACGGGAATCACCCCTCACATCTCCGTCCAAAGCGCCTCCCTCAGATTCGGTATCAGGGTGTCGGAATGCGGCCTTGAAATAACATCGAAAACTGATCTTAAAGTAGTTTCGAGTTTGACAAGTCGTTCGGTGAAAAGGTATCATCCGCTTTGTTATCGTCTTCCACTACAGTGCGCCGGAACGTTCATTCCGGCATGAGTTGAGTCCGACGGAGGGTACAGGGGTTAGGGTCGGACTCTTTTTTTATGCCTTGATTCCGCCCTTTTACCAACCCGATTTGCAGATCCGGATGGTGATTTGTCAACCGTGCCGTTTACATTCGCGCAACTTTGATTGCAACCCTGCGGGTCCACACGCGATTTCGTATTGACTGGTGGCCGCGCGATATGGTAACATAAATTTAATGCCTGCCTTAGGGCTGTGCAGGACGGAAAACCCGGTGCACCCCGCCTGACCCCGCCCCGGGTTTTCGTTTCTTTTCTTTCTGTGTCCTCCGTCTGCTCTCCGGTAAATCCTCCCTGCCCGCAAAATCCGAAACGGCGCTTGACAAGAACGACCTACGTGTGTTTAATTTTTTAGATTGATTGCGGCCGCTCGCATCGGGGTCGGGTCGATTGACCATTGACAGGGCCGAGTGCACGCGCTATTCACAACAGGATGCTTGTCGAGGCTCTGTGGATGGGCCCATGAGCGCCGAACCGGCCGCTCGAGTGACTGAAAGCCCCGTTGCGCATGAGCGAAGTCGGCGGCGGGCCGTTAACTCAGAGGTAGAGTATCTGACTTTTAATCAGAGAGTCGCTGGTTCGATCCCAGCACGGCCCACCAGAGAATAGTAAACAAGTCAAGAGGTTACAAACAATGTAATCTCTTTTTTGTTCTCGGGTGTTGCAACTGGAGTTTTGCCGTTTCGAGGGCATGAGGTTCGCGCGTAGAGCGCGAGGTGTTGAGATTTGGACAAGGTTTTCAATTGGTAAATGCTATTGATAACCGCATGGCAGGCGAGAGAACCTCCATAGGAGATTATCTCTTTGCTTGTGGAGAGGAAGGATCGGCTATTTCATGACATCACAACACAACGAGCAATCGACGATGAATCCGCCGTCAGCGATCCGTCTCGCCTGGGAGTCGCGCGGGCCATCGGATTTCTTGGAGTTATTGCAGAAAGGATTCAAGCTCAAGATAACCGTTGGCAAGAGCGTGCGCAGGGTACTGTGCGGCCGGCTCGGCATGAGCAATGAATATCTGGACGGTCGTATCAACACCATCTTTCTTGACGGCAAACCCGTGGACGACGTTGACACTGCCATCATCAAAGATGGGGCCACGCTCGCTCTTTCCGCGGCCATGCCGGGATTTGTCGGAGCTGCCCTGCGAAAGGGCGGTTATTATGCTGCGATGCGAAAGGGGATCACCCATGTACCCGAACAAGAGTGCGCCGGGGATGAGCAAGGCTTCTTCACCCTTAAGCTTTACAACCTTGTTGCCGACGAGATGGGGCCGTTTTTTCTCAGTTCGGGTATTTTTGTCGAAGCATCGGATTTGGCCCAATTTTTCGATACCCGTTCGCCCGGATTCTGGTCCAGGTGCCGCAAGATCGAGATCGACGGCATGGAAGCGGACCGCAACCGCCTCCTTCAGCAGCGGGCGTGGACCGCTCACGAAGGCCTCGTACGCCTGACTGTTGGTAAAGGATGAGCATACAGAAGATGAGTCAGAAATCCCTTCCATTTATTTTCGTTTTATTTTCTTCCCACCACTTCTCCCATTTCTCAGGGTCGGCACCAAAATCTTTCCCTGTTATTATTTTTAATGTATCTTCCACCCACCCTTCAAACATAGAATCATAGCCGGAATCCTTCTTCCTCTTCATGTCCTTAATATCTTTCAGTAAGGTGATAAGAGGTTCTATTGCACGGAAATCTTTTATCCCTTTTTGTGCTAACATACTCAGCGGAGGACAAACAAAGCATCGGACTACCCAATCCTTATCGTTAAGTTCAGCAATAAGGAACCCCAGTGCTTTTGGGTCTTCTGTTTCAGCTAAAGCATTTAGTCCCAGTGATAGTGTATGCTTATCTTCTTCCTCTCTTACTGCTGGAGAATTAACAAGAGCAATAAGAGCTTCGACGGCACGTGGGTCTTTTGTCTTCCCCAAAGCCTCTATTGCTTCTTCTCGAATAGTCGCATCCTTAAGTGCATTGACCAAGTAATCTACTCCGCTATATAATATTCCCTCCTTCACTTTCTTCTTTGCTTTTAAATGAGCAATGAACCCAAAAACCGCCAACAATCCTATACCTATAAAAACCAATCCTATACCTATAAAAACAATAGATCCTAACCACTCCACTGTATCACCTCCTGTTCCCTGCCCGCTCATAGAACAGATAACTCGTTTTATTCAAACTGAACTCGGATCGGATAGGGTGCCGCTACTTTCTGTCAGGAGTCATGCGGCCCGCCTGAGCTCCTGATCCCGGATCTCAGAGGAGGTTGAGTCCTCATCCGTACAATCTTCGTCGTTCGGACTGGCGTCTGTACCTCCGAAAAGCGTCCCGTCCTTGTTGCTAGGAACGGCCCTCAGGCGCATCACGCTTTCGGCCCCCTCGCAGCGTCCAGATCATTCCCGTCGGTTCCAATCCGTCGTTGATGAGGTTCCGACAAGCCCCTTCAATGACCCCGCTGCCGATGGGATAGCCCTTGGCCAAGCAGATTTCGTACCGCATGTGCTTGCAGTTGCGCTCCAGATAGTCGATAACCTGGTTGAGGCTGTGCCGAGCCGAGTTGGAAAGCTCGCACTTGGCGAGCATCTGCTTGAGCCCTCCAATCATTCTGCCGGCCTTTCCTTGGAGAAGCATTCGCAACCGATCAGTGACGAATCGTCTGGCCTACGGGCTGCCCTCGGCGTGATAGTAGGCCCTCCGAATAGAAATCGCCCCGAAGAGGATCGACAGGTTCGGTCGCGGTCACGGATATATGAGCACCGGTTGTCCTGTGCATCGACGACCTCCTTCCCCGCATATCCGGTCCCCTTTATGGCCACAAATTCCGCCAGAGCCGCTCTCCCCATCTCCATTACCATGGGGGAAGACGCCGTTCAACATCTCCGATCTCCATGGATTGGGCCGACCCTCGCACAAACGCCAAAATCCCATTGACCAGCGACTCCAATTTGGTATCAGCCCTCACGGATGGACACCGAGGTACTTGACGAATATGTCCTCCCTGCCTACCAGATCCTCTTTCCGACACTCATATTCCACCCTCCCCTTTACCATGAAATAGATGCGGTGTGATAACGAGAGTACAAAGGGGACTTTTTCTTCCACGAGCAGGATCGTCATACCTTGCTCGTTGAGGCGCCTGACGATTTCCAGCAAGCTGTTCACAAACAGCGGCATGAGGCCTGTGGTGGGCTCATCCAGAAGAAGAATATCGGGGTCCTTGAGAATTGCCCTCGAAATGGCCACCGCTTGCTGTTCGCCGCCGGAAAGCGAGCCCGCCTTCTGATCGAGCCGCTCCTTGAGGTTCGGGAAGAGATCGAAAACACGGTCAAGCCCGTCATCGCCTGCAGTATAGAGCATACCGGTCTTCAGGTTCTCGAGCACGGTCATTTTTGGGAAGAGATGCCTTCCCTGCGGCACGTAACCGATCCCCATCCGGGCGATCTTGTGGCTGGGAAACGATGTATAATCGGTATCTTTGAAGATGAGCCGTCCCGAGCGGGGTTTGATCCAACCCATGACGGTGTTCAATGTGGTCGTCTTTCCCACACCGTTTCGTCCGAGAAGCCCGACGATTTCACCCTTCCCTACTTCCAGAGAGACGCCCTGGAGGATGTGGCTCTTCCCGTAATATGTGTGGATCTCCTCCAGCCTTACGAGCATACGATCTTCTCCCCAAGATAGATGCGCTGCACCTCCTCGTTCCGGCTGACAGCTTCGCAGGTGCCTTCGGCGATCATTTTCCCGAAACTGAGCACGGTGACGTTGTGGCACAGCCGCGCCACGATGTCCATGTCGTGCTCGATCAGCACAATGGACATCTCTTTGGAAAGACGCTCCACCAGATTGATGATGGTGTCCACCTCCCCCGGCCCCACGCCCTGGGTCGGCTCGTCCAACAGGAGGATCACGGGGTCGGTAGAAAGCGCCATGGCGATTTCGAGTACCTTCTGGTCCCCGTAGGAAAGATTGGAGGCCATCTCGTGCGTTTTCTCTTCAAGCCCCACGGTGTGGATGATCCGCTGCGCCTTCTCCGCGATGGGCCCCGAGGGGTCAGTCCGGGAAAAGAATAGATCCCACGGACGCCGGGCCCTGGAATAGACCCCAACCCAAACGCACTCAAAAACCGTCATTTCCGGGAAAATGAACGTGAGCTGGAACGTGCGGCTCATCCCCTTCTCGCAGATGATATGCGCAGGCAGGCCGGTGATGTCCTCACCTTTGAGGTAGATCCGTCCGGCGGTCGGCTTCAGCTCTCCGGTGATCACGTTGAAAAGAGTTGTCTTCCCTGCACCGTTCGGGCCTATGATCCCGCGGACCTCGCCTTTCCTGACCCCGTACGAAATGCCATCGACAGCCACCAGTCCGCCGAAATGCCTTGAGACATCCTTTAATTCGAGCAGATACCCGTTTTCGGCCATAGCCTCACCTTACCCTGCTTGCGATATATCCGAGAATGCCCTTCCGTGATACGCTCAGAATAATGAGGACCAGCACCCCGAAAAGCAGAAGGTAATACGTGAACCAAGCGCTGACATAGTATTGGAAGAGCGACATGAGCGCCACCCCGATCCACGAGCCAACGAGAGTGCCTTGGCCGCCGATCAGGCACCAAACCACAGGCAGCACCGACCAGTAGAAGCCCATGTAGTCGGCTGAACAATATCGGAGCGTCAACGCATACAGCCCTCCTGCAAGGGCGGCAACCATACCGGAAACTACAAATGCGATCAGTTTGTACCGAGTCACGTTGTAGCCGAGGAAGAGTGCACGCTTGGGATTCTCCCGGATAGCTACAAAGATCTTTCCGAGCGGAGCGTGGAGAATCCGTGCCAGCACGAAATACGTCAAGGCCATGAAGAAAAGCACGAAGTAATAATTAGCCAGGGGCTTGTACAGGGACAGATCGCCGAAACCCAGCTTGAGCGAGGGAATGCTGAAGCACAAGCCGTCATCGCCTCCGGTCAGCCAGACCAGATCCATGGCAAGCAGGTGGAAAACCGCAGCGATGATGGCCGTCACGATGACGAAATAGGCCTCCGACAGGCGCACACAGATTGGGCCAAGCAGCGCGGCCAGCACGAAGCCCGTGCCGACGCTGATCGCAAGCGCTGTCAGCAATCCCGCCTTCAAGTGCATAACAGAGAGGACACACGCGTAGGCGCCCGAGCCGAAGAACAGCGAGTGACCAAGGCTGCACTGCGCCGTATAGCCCAGGCAGACATCGTATCCCATCGCAAAGATGCCGAAAATCATTATCTGAATCATGAGCGACCGCGCGCCGGTCGGCAGCACCAAACCGAGTACGGCGAGGAGCACCAGGAAGCCGAGCGCGAAATACCTGTAGACCCGCTCTCTCTGCACCGTCTCAGCCCTCCCTTTCCCCGAAAAGACCTCGCGGCCGGACCATAAGCACGAAGATCATGACGACGAAGATCGCGGCCTTCGCTTGAGTGGGCGAGAGCACAGAAGCAAGAACGCCTTCGAGGGAGCACAGCGTTAGTGCCGCAATCAGAGTGCCTCCGAGACTGCCCAATCCGCCGACGATGACGACAATGAACGAGAGGAGGCCTACATCATTTCCCATAAGATAAAAGACCTGCGAAATGGGAGCGGCTAATACCCCGGCAATGGCTGCCAACACTGAGCCGATGATGAAGGTGGTCACGAGCACGCTGCTCACGTTGATGCCCATTGCCGAGGCCATTTGCCGGTCCTGGATGGACGCCCTGATGAGAATGCCGTAATTCGTCCGATAGAGGAATAAATAAATGCCCACAATGATCAGTATGGCAATGGCAGCGACCAACAGACGATATCCCGGATAGGAGACGCCGAGCACGGTAAAGGAGAAATCGACGGGGTCGGCGATTTTTTTTGGGATGCCGCCATAGGTGGCCAGGGCGATCTGCTGCAAGATGAATGAAATCCCGACGGTGGCAATCATTGTCACCGCCGGGTGGCCCTCATAAGGTCGCAAGATAAAACGCTCCACAGGCCCGGCAATGACCGCGGTTATGAGAGGAACGGCAATGAGTGCGATCCAGAAGCTCCCGGAAACCGGCAGGAGGTAAAAAGCCAGCACTGCACCCAGCATGTAGAGATCGCCGTGAGCCATATTCACGATGCCCATGACGCCAAAGATGAGCGTGAGCCCAAGAGCGATGAGCGCGATGATCAGGCCCCAGATGAGACCGTTCATGAGAAGGAAGAGTACGGTTATTGCCCATTCAGGCATGGTTGTCCATCCTTCGGATCAGTTGCAGCCGGATGCTTCCTTCGCTTCGGAGCATTCCGGCTGCTCAACGAACTCACGCTTTTTCGAAGCGCGAGTGTGTTAAAACGGTTCCTTGGAGTGGTCAGCGATTGGCGGATAGGTCACATCCGCCGCGGGGATCTTCGCCACGACGCTGATAGTTCCCTTCTCCACCTTCTCTACGTAGAGTCCGGTCTGGATCAG
>JAIWNO010000251.1 GCA_020216785.1 Desulfomonile sp. | reverse complement strand
GTGGTCCTGGGTACGGATTACCGCGTTGCCCTGCGGAAATTCCAGACCTTCTTTCAACTCCATGCCTTCCAATGCCTGGATCACCTTTGGAGTGTCCTTCCGATCCTGCCAGTTCACCTTTTCGATCGCGTTCTTCAGAGCAAAGAAGGCCTCCCATACCGCCCAGTTATATGCCAGGACGAACCGGGTGCCTGTGCCCTTCTCCAAGCCGGCAGGGTCCACTCCGATGATGTCCCGGTACTGTTTGTTCGCAGGTGTGTCCAGTCCTGACAGGTTGGTCGGATAGGAGGTGATGCAGTACATACCTTCTGCGGCAGGTCCAAGTTTGGCCGGATCTTGAGCCGCGAGCGCATAAACCGCGCCCAGCTTCTTGATGTCCGGACGGACCGCGTGAATGTCACGGATCGCCGAGAGGAAATCCGAGCCGAAGGCAGCCAAGTATACGGCGTCCGCTTCCTTGGGGATCTTTCCTTTGAGATAGGGCAGCCAATCGCTCGTTCCGAGCGGCACGCGGATAGCTTCAAGAACTTGACCGCCGTTCTCCGTGAGATATTTCGTGAAGTCCTCTTGGTTCGACCAGCCCCACGCAAAGTTCACAACCACAATCACCCACTTCTTGCCGAGGTTCTCGACAGCCCACTTCGCGGTGCCCTTTGCTTCCTCACGGACCGACGTGCACATCTGGAACACGTAGCGGTTGCCCTTCTCGCCCGAAATCTCCGTCGCGGAGGCGGACGGGAAGTAGGGCGTCTTCAATTCCTTCGCGATCGGCGCACACGCAACGGCCACGCCTGACATGTTCGAATCGATCACGAAGTCGACGCCGTCCGTCTCGACGAGCTTCCTGAACTTTAGTGCCCCGACCGAGGGTTTGCTCTCGGTGTCCTCCACGGCTAATTCAACCGGCCGGCCGTTGATGCCGCCTTTCTCGTTGACCATTTTCGCCGCGGCCCTCAGCACTTTCTCATGAGAGTAGCCGTACGCGGCAAGTCCGCCGGTCTTGTCGGCAACCACACCGATCTTGATCGGTTTCTTCGCTTGAGCCCCAACGACTTGCGGAAGCAAGGCCATACACGCCACGAAAACTGCAGCGCACACCACGCAGGTCCACTTCTTCATGGCTTTCTCCTTTCATTTTTTGAAAACTTGAACTTGAACGGCTGTTTCTGTTCGGGTAGCGAGGGCCCCCTCCTTCAGGGACTCTCGCTGTTTTTTCTTTCGGCCCGGATGCCCTCTTCCACACAATCGCGCCTTGTTCAGCCTTGAGCTCATTTGACTCACGCTTGCTCTCTCACGGCAGCCAACACCTTCTCAGGTGTGGCGGGGAGAGAGGTGATTCGGGCCCCGGTTGCGTCACAAATGGCGTTAATAATCGCAGGGACCGTGGGCACAAGAGCAATCTCGGAAATTCCCTTTGCTTCGAACGGGCCGATGGGCTCAGGCTTTTCCACAAGCACGATCTCAACCTCGGGCCGCACGCGAATGTTGGGAATGCCGCAACCTCGAAGGGTCTTGGTCTTCGGCACCCCCTGGTCTACAATAAATTGTTCGGACAGGGCATATCCAATTCCCATGATGATGCTGCCTTCCAGCTGGCCCTTGATCTTGAGCGGGTTGAGCGCCCTGCCGACATCGTGAAACGCAAAGACCTTCTTCACTTCGACCACACCTGTGCTCATATCGACTTCTACGACGGCAATCTGACAGGCATAGTTGTAAGCAAAGTAATTCCTGTAATCTTCCGGATCGTAAGCCGTAACTACCTTGCCGTCTTTTATGATGGGGAATGTGGGATTGGGGTCATCCTTGAGAGGATAGGTTTGTGGAGCGACCCATTCGTGCTTTACTTCGATAACTTTCTCGCCGGTGAGCCGTGTTATCTGGTCCAGAGCGACCACTTGCTCTCCGCTCTTGTTTGCTACACAGGTTTGCTTTATGTCAAGTTCCTCCACGGGCAGGCCTGTGGATCGGGAAACCGTGTCAAGAATAAGGGCCTTGAGCTTTTTGGACGCCTCTATGGCGGCGTTTCCGGCAATCATGGTCTGCCGCTGCCCGATTGCCATTGCTCCATCCGGAATCATATCCGAATCTGCAAGCACCACCACGAATTTGTCCACCGAGATGCCCGTGACGGCAGACGCAATTTGGGCAAGCACCGCTCCTGCGCCCTGCCCCATATCGCATACGGAAGCCCTCAATTGAACCTCGCCTGAATCGAGAAGCTTCAAGACCACGCCACCGAAGTTGCTGAGACCTCTCCCTCCCCCGATGTTTTTGTACGCGCCGGCAATGCCTACCCCGATCCTCTTATTGCCACTCGAACCCGCTCCCACGTCCGAAAGCCGATCGAGTCTCTTTTCAGCTTCCTGCAAAGCTTCTTTGATTGCCACACACGACCGTACGATTTCGCCGCTGAAGCTCTCCTTTCCTTCTTCCAGCGCATTCATCAGACGGAGCTGCACGGGCTTTATGCCGAGCTTCTTTGCCATGATGTCTATCTGGGATTCAATGGCAAAGTGAACCTGGTTCATTCCAAATCCACGAAAAGCGCCGCCCAAAACATTGTTCGTGTGCACCGTCAAGCCTTCCACATGCACGTTCGGCCAAACATAAGGTCCTCCGGCAAAGACCATAGCCTGTTCGAGCACATCCGTGCTCCAGCTTTCGTACGCGCCGGCATCGCTCACCAGTCTTGCTTCCAGCGCAACGAACTTACCCTCAGCGGAGGCACCGGTCTTGTAGCGCATTTTGAATGGATGCTTCTTGGTGCTCATTCTCAATGATTCGCGACGATTCAAGGTCATCTTGAAGGGCTTCCTGGTCACCAGGGCGCCCAATCCGAGCATGATCTGAATCGTAATATCGAGTTTTCCTCCAAACGCTCCTCCAACAGGCAGTCCTCGGACCCTCACCTTTTCTTCCGGCAGATTCAGGCACTGAGCTATCTGGCCCCTCATGAGAAAAGGAGCCTGCGTGGAGCACCAGATTTCAACGCCTCCCTCCTCGGTCACCCTCGCCACTCCGGCCTCGGGCTCCAGGTACGCATGCTCAAGGAAAGGTGTTTCGTATTCTTTTTCCACAATCACTGCGGCCTGTCGAAAGCCCTCCGCGATGTCCCCCTTGGAGTGGATGACTCTTTTGAGGATATGTCCGCTTTCGTGAACGGGAGGCAAGTCAGGAGTCTTCAACGCTTCGTCGGGAGACGCGACGACGGGAAGTTCCGCTAAGTCCACACGGATAGCCCGGAGCGCTTTGCGGGCGTTCTCTTCCGTATCGGCGATCACAAGGGCAAGGGCATCGCCCACAAACCGAACCTTGTCTTCCGCGAATACCGGTTGATCGGCATGAATGAGACCAAACTTGTTGATTCCGGGGATGTCCTTGGCCGTCAGAACACGGATGACGCCGGGCATAGCTTCGGCTTCGCTTGTATCCATATTCCTGATAACCGCGTGGGGAGCGTCGCTCAGGAGCGCGGCGCCGTAGCACATGCCATCGAAATAGAGATCACCAGCAAAGATTAGCCGACCTGTCGCCTTGAGGACGTCGGACTTGTCCAGGATGGAGGCGCCAATGATGTCCGGCCCGGCTTCCATTGGTGGATGGACCTCAGCCGAGTCCCGCCCGGAGAGGACCTTCGACGCTTCCTCCACCGCTTCGATAACTGCGAAATAGCCCGTACAGCGGCAAAAATTGCCGCTGAGAGCCAAAAGGACCTCCTCTCTGGAAGGCGATGGATTCCTGTCGAGCAGCGCTTTGGCGGCCATGATAAGACCAGGCGTGCAAAAGCCGCACTGAATTGCACCCTTGAGGATGAACGCGGTCTGTAGAGGATGCAGGCCGTTGGCGGAAAGACCCTCAATCGTTTCGACCTTGGCCCCTCGAAGCCTGTCCATTCTCAAAAGGCATGACTTCCTCGCCACACCATTTACCAAGACTGTACACGTGCCGCACTCTCCTGTGCCGCATCCGCACTTGGCACCGGTCAGTCTTAGATGGTCTCTGAGAAACCTCAACAAGGTCATGTTTCCGGGAACAGTCGCGGTCACGGACTCGCCATTGACGAATAAGCGCACTTCCGCGTAAGCCATTCTTACTCCTTTGCCGCTTTTCGCCCGCGTATCGAAGACAACTCTCAAAAATGGAGAGGGGGCACTCGGCGGAATCAAATATGCGACATTTCAATTCGCGCCGTGCCGAGTACCTTGAGAGTGCCACAGCAGAAAAACATCTCCCGTGGGGAACCCGGCATCGATGGGCGTTGCAACACATATCTTCCCGCCGAGCCGGTCAAGCATGAACCGTCGCAGCGACCGTCAGCAATGCGACCCTAAGCCGTAAAGCGGTAGGATACCTTCTTCGGCCCCACGAAAGGTCCGTCTTTGCGTCGGAAACAAATCGGCAGTGCCCGCAAATCGCCTTTCGGAGAGTGCGGTCGCGTGACTGCCCTACTCTTGCCCGCAATACGAAGTCCGCGGCGGTGGCGATTTTGCTCAGTGATCATGTTAAGTATTTTTTAACAAGTGAAGTACAGCCGAGACCTGCTTGCTGTCAAGGATTTTCTCCAGGGATGATTGCGCGTGCAAACGGCTTATCCTATACTGGCTCCCTCGAACCCGTCGGGTGAGCCGATCAACTGATCGGCGATGAACAGCACCTTTCAGGAAGGCACATCATATGAAGGCAACAATCAAGACAAACAAGGGCGAGATCGCCCTTAATCTGTTTGACGACCGGGCACCGGTCACAGTCGCCAATTTCGTGAACCTCGCCAAGAGAGGGTTCTATAACGGACTGAAATTCCACAGGGTGATCAAGGAATTCATGATTCAGGGCGGTTGTCCCTTTGGATCAGGCACCGGCGGTCCCGGCTACAAGTTCCAGGATGAGTTTGTCACCGAATTGAAGCATAACAAGCCCGGAATTCTGTCCATGGCAAATGCCGGGCCGAATACGAACGGGAGCCAGTTCTTTATCACTCACGTTCCCACGCCGTGGCTCGACGGTAAGCATTCCGTGTTCGGAGAAGTGGTCGCCGCAAAAGATCAGGATGTCGTCAATAGCATCGAGCGGAATGACGTCATCGAGACCGTCGTAATCGAGGGCGACACGACCGAGTTGTTTGCAAAGACCAAGAAGTTTCTCGATGCGTGGAACAAAGTTCTCGATAGCAAATAGGCCACATGGGTCCGTTCAGTTAAGCGGGTTTCAACGGTTGCTTGCCGGATTCAGGGGGCCGCGGCAGAGGTGCCATTTTGGTGTGGTCGGCATGATCGCTTTCTCAAAGCTTCACAACAACAACCTGCAGGAACAGCGGCAGCACTTTGATGCAATATGGTTGCGGGAACCCCGTTTTCGCACATAAGCAGGGCCCCCGCGAATCCGACTTCTCTCACAATATGATGTCCCGTGCGATCCAGCCATGGACGGCATTGCCTTCGCGGTCGGTACCCTCGAAACGCTCCATGCGTTTGAGGAAGTCCGAGACTTCACCGGCGTTCAGGCACGCATCAATGTTGCAATCCTCGCCTCGATGACACGCGTCGCATGCGTATGAGTACGCCCAATCAGCCATTTGTTGCGGATCCATAGCAATTCTCCTTCTCTTTAGCCAGCCGGGCGGTTGTTTTCCGCCGCTCTCACGGGAATATAATCACCGGAGAAACACCTTGGAACGGTCTCTTGGCGAGAAACGGCCGACATGGTAGGCTGTCCCCGGGTTGTTCGGGCCCATCCGGTCGGAATCAGCCGTTGGCCTAGGTGAGCGAAAGGTCCTGTGGCAAATTGGCGTAGGATGCGGTGAGCCTGCGAACCGCATCTGTCGAGAAAAGACCTCGAACGATGCGGCTCCTGCCGATCACAATATCCTACGGAACCTGTGTTGGTAGGACAGGCATCTTGCCGGCCTTGCCTTCCAGGGCGGGCAAGATGCCTGTCCCGCCGGTTCTCTTCTCAACCGGTTACCTCTCTCATGAAAATGAGCGCTTAACCGTACAAAGACCATGTGGTGGATGTTCTTTTGCTTCGGCCTTGCATCGATGGCGGGACAAATCGTCCTGCTCCGGGAGATCCTCGTCATCTTCCACGGCACGGAGCTTTCGATCGGGATCTTCTATTCGGCGTGGCTCGCGGCTATCGGCCTCGGAGCGTCCGTCGGCGCATGGATTGTCCGTCGGCTCGAGCATAGTCTAGGCAGGATCTTTCTCTACGGGCTTGCCCTGCTCGGCTATTCCCTGATCGGCCAGGTTTTGCTCATTCGCTGCGTTCCCGCGCTGTTTGGAGTGGCGCCCGCCGAATTGGCGCCGCTCAGCGGCATTCTTGTAGCCGTGCCTTTGGGGAACGCGGTCACGGCATTTCTCACGGGATTTCTTTTTCCAATTGGCTGCGCTGCGGTCGCGGGCGCTGACGACCGGCTCATAGCAAGACTCTATGTGGCTGAAGCCCTCGGGAGCCTTGCGGGGGGTCTTGCGTTCACGTTCGTCTTTGTACGAATGCTCTCGCCGCTCCAGATCGTGGCGTCCATTGCGACAGGAGTGGCTGCGGCTGCTCTCGCATTCGGGACCAGGTTAGACAAGAGGGCCTCTCTGGTTGGCGCCACGCCGCTCCTCGTGCTCGCGATCGTGCTGCTGACGCCGCTCGGCTCACGGATCGCCGACTCGTCAATTCGGTTCCGGTGGCAGACGCTTCATCCAGGCCTGAAGTTGCTCCTTTCGGAGCCCACGCAGTACCAGCAGGTGGAACTGGCTCGGCTGGGCAGGCAGATCTCGCTTTTCGGCAACGGCACGATCGTATCGTCGTTTCCGGATCCCGCGACGACGGACCGTTTGGCTGCGCTTATTATGGCGGAGAAACCGGGGGCGAAAAAGGTCCTCCTTGTCGGCGGGGGCATTGGGAGCCTTGTTCGGTCGCTGCTCCACTACCCTGTTGATTATCTGGACATCGTCGAGCCGGACCCGTCGGCGTTCCGAATTGCCGAGCGCTTCATGCCCCGGGAAGAAGCTCAGGCGCTGAAAGATCCCCGAGTGAAACTCGTGTTCCAGGACGGCCGATTCTATGTGAATCGCCTCGGAAAGACCAACTACGACGTTATCGTTGCGCTCATGCCCGACCCGGTTTCGTCCTTCTGGAATCGCTATTTCACTCTCGAGTTCTTTCGCGCAGTCCATACTGCGCTCGCTCCGGACGGGATCTTTCTGACCCGTGCAACCTCCGCGGAGAATTTCTGGGGAAACGAGGTCGCTTCGTTCGCCGGCTCGATTTTCCATACTCTGAGGTCCGTCTTTCCATCGGTCGAGGGAACGCCGGGCGACGAGACGTTGTTCCTGGCGTCTCCGTCGGAAGGAGTTGTGAGCCTTGACCCCGCAGCGCTGAAGGTTCGGTATGCTCAATTGGGGTGGCCGATCTTCGACCCCGCAGGCTTCGATACGATTCTGCCGCCTGAGCGGACCGCATTTGTCAAGAGTGAGCTTCAGCGGTCGCCAAAGCTTATAAACACGGATTTCCGGCCGATCTCGTCGTCGCTGGCGCTGATACTTTGGGGACGTTTCTCCGGCACAGAGCGCATGGAGGTTCTGGACACTCTTCGCCGTGCAGGGCTTGCAGTTTATCTCATTCCCATAGCGGTGTTCGTCATCGCGCGCGTCGCCTTCGCCGCAACTAACGGCCAAGCAGGGGCCCAACAGAACCGTTTCCCGGTGATGCTCTCTATGGGGGCGCTCGCTGCAGCCGCGATGGGGCTCCAGATAGTCCTCATCTATGCTTATCAAAGTCTCTTCGGGTACGTATTTGAAAGGGTCGGACTTTTCGCGGCCATGTTCATGCTCGGGCTTGCCGTTGGCGGAGCGGTTGCGGGTAGGTTCTTGGGCAGCATCCATCAAAAGACCCAGGCGATCGTCGGCGTGCTTATTGCGTTCCTCTTGTTGTGCCTTGCAGCTCCCCACGTGGTGGGCACTCTGAAGGGGCACGAGCCCTGGATGATCGAGTCCGCTATCTTCGGCCTTGTACTCATTTCAGCGGTGCTCACCGGCGCGGCATTTCCGCTTGTCGCGTCAAAGCGGCTGGAGCTGGCCGGGAGTGCGGGCGAATCCTCGGGATGGACTGAAGCGGCGGACCATTACGGCGCCGCGGCCGGTGCGGCAATCACAGGGACCCTCATGGTACCGCTCCTGGGGATGAGCGACGCGTGTCTCGTGCTGGCGATTACGCCGGCAGCAGCAGTCGCGGTCATAGGGCTGGAGTCGGCGGTGACTCATGTTGTCGCCGGCCGGCAGCCGCGTGATTCGACCCGGCGGCAATCGTTTCCGTTTGTCCGCACGTCCTGGTGCGCAGCGGGACTGGTTGTAATCGCGCTCGTATGGAGCGTGCTCATCGGTCCGCCGCAGCGCACCATGACCGTCCAATTCGACGGAGAAACCTTGGAAAGCAACTCGGGCTCGACCGAGTTCACGTTCCACGAACAGCCGTTTCCATATTACACGGGAGAGTCCGCGACAACGGCGGGCAAGACGTTCAGCCTTGCGACGCACCCGGTGGCCGGTGAAGTTCGGGGGTACGGCGGTCCGATGAACCTGCTGGTTTCGGTCTCTGACACAGGGGTGATCGCGGGCGTTCGGATAGTGGAATCGAAAGAAACACCGTCGTACCTCATCGGCATGGACCAATGGCTCACGAAGCTCAAAGGCCGATCGATCCTCGAACCGGAAGTCAGGGAACTGGACGGGCTCACGGGCGCTACTATCACTTGCCGTGCGGTGACGGATATTGTCTATCGAACAGGACGCAAGATCGCGGGTCCGTTGCTGGGGCAACCTATATCGACCGCCACGCCGGAAATGTCTTTCTGGGAATCGGCAGCGAAAGACCTGCGCTTTTGGGCTGTAGTCGGTCTGCTTCTCTTCTTTGTGGTTGCCTTTTATGCTCAGTTGAAATGGATGCGCCTGGCGTGCCTTGCCGCCGGTTTCGGTGTGCTCGGGTTGTGGCTGAATGCGCCGTTCACATCTCTTGACGCGGGCCGTCTTCTTCACGGCGAGATGCCGGCTGTCGGGACACCGTGGAGGATCACCCTGTTTGGGGGCGTCCTCGTGATTTCCGCACTGTGGGGGCAGGTTTTCTGCGGGTACCTGTGCCCGTTCGGTGCGCTTCAGGAATTCCTGTCATTGAGGTCGCTGCGCAAGCGTGCTTCGTTCCCGGTGGAGCGTGCCGCCCGTTACGTAAAATACCTCGTGCTTGTGTTGGTTCTCGGCCTGTATCTCGTAACCGATAACGACGGATGGTTTGGGTTCAGTCCTCTCCTCCACTTCTTCAGCTGGAGGATGGATCAATGGGTGCTGGCCCTGTGCATGGCAGTGCTTGGAGCATCAATCTTCTATTTCCGGTTTTGGTGCCGATATCTGTGCCCGGCAGGCGCGTTCCTGGCATTGTTCAATAAGGTCAGGCTGTTGCGACGATGGTCGCCGCGCACTGCGCCGGCTCGTTGCGATCTGGGAGTGGCCTTTATCGGCGATGTTGACTGCATCCGTTGCCACCGTTGCAGATTTGACTTAACTCCGGATTCGGAGGAGGGCCGATGAAGGTCCCGTTTGTCGATCGACTCTTGCAGACGCCGGGAGATTTAAGCTTCATCGCAGTACTCGCCGTATGTGTTTTGCTCGCCGTGACAGCGGTCAATTCGGGATTCGCGCGCAAGACAGCCCTCCAGCAAATAGGGGGTGCCAGGAAGATCGATCTCCAGACCGTGCGCTCCCAGATTCATGACGGCAACTTGTCATCGAAGAAGGCGCTGTTCTACAAGCGCGTGCCCCGTTAGTGGGCTTGCGAAATACTGTTCCCATTGTCAAAAAGCCACGACGAGCTATAGCAGTTGCCAAAAATAATTTCCGATTGATTTTCCAGGGTGTCGGGAGGACCCGTTCACTTCGAGCGACGCAAGGCCGTCGAATCTTCGTTCACGGGACCTCCCGACACCCACCAAAAGACCTGCGATTCGGTCAGAACTTTTGGC
>JAIWNO010000250.1 GCA_020216785.1 Desulfomonile sp. | reverse complement strand
GCTTCCTGCTCGGCCTTCTCCTGCTCGATTCGCTCCATGATCAACTTCTCGTAGTAGGCGATACGCCTCTCGGAGATCATCTCCTCTTCCATTTTGAGCCAGTCCTCCCCGGGGCCTCCGCATTGAGCCGTATGTTTTTGCACAAGATAACCTGGAATGCCGCTCATGTACATCCCGCAGTGAGGACAAAAACCGACTTCGCCGTCGGAAGCAGGCCTACGTTCAAGAAAGCCTCGAGCAAGAAGCTCATTCACATCGCATTGTACGGGTATCCACAGGTCTCTCCGCTTGAGATACCCCCAGCCGGGATGTGCAATCCACACGGTTTCAATAATCTTTTCCGGCTCGTCCCGGCGGAAAAGAAAAGACGCTTGGTGAATCCAGCACCTCTCCTTGGCGTCCCGGAATGCGCGGTGTGCGTCCTCCGGTGCTCTCTGCCGGCTGTCAGCCGGCCCACCGTCGTAATCTCGGTGACCCACGTGACACCCTTTGGATCAATGTAAAAGGCTGCAGCGGCTCAAGCCCACAGTTTTTGAAGATTACCCCTCAAAATCAATCCAGTCAATGCGTCCGGGCAGCTGTGGAATAGCTGCCGTTTTCGAGAGGTCCTCCGCGGCTTGACACGGTACGCGGCGTTCCCTTACCCTGGCGGGCGACGCGAAGTCGTGCATAACGAGTCGATCCCTGACGTGAGGACTCCGTACAGGAGAAAGTCATGACCATTTTTGCCGAAACCGATCCACTGCCGAATTTCGTGGCGACCGCTGTGGGGAGCCTTCCACATACTGATGCAACTGAGGCGGTTGACCTCATTCTTGGTGCTCTCAAGGCGGCCCCTCATGCGCCGCAACTGCCCCGGACCGATCCGCGGGAACAAATGTGGATTCAGTTCACTGAGGGTCTTCCCCGCTTCCACGTGGATGTGGAAAAACTCTCCTATTATTTTGATACCTCGGGCGATGTCGTGCCTGACGTGGAAGCATTTTACGTTGCATATCTCCAAGTTGCGGAAGGCGCGGCGGCGGATGCTTTTGTAACAAGTCCCGCGTACGGCAAGGGAATACACCTTTTCCTGGAGCGGTTGAAACAAGACGAGTGCAAGCGGCCGGTGATCAAAGTTCAGGTGACGGGTCCGCTGAGCTTTGGCCTTACGGTAACCGACGAGCATCGCAAACCGATCTTTTACCATCCGATGTTTCGTGACGTGATCGTCAAAGGCGTCGGCCTGAAAGCCGTAGCAATGGTGGAGCTATTCAAGCCGTTTGCGGAGAACGTGGTGGTTTTTTTTGACGAACCGGCACTCAGCGCGTACGGCTCTTCCGCGTGGCTGGGAGTCTCTCAGAGTGACGTGGTCGACTCGCTCAACGAAGTCTTTTCTCTGTCCCTCGAGCGAGGCGCCATCCCCGGTGTGCACTGTTGCGGCAACACCGACTGGGGTCTTCTGATGCAAACGGAAGTGCGTATCATCAACTTCGACGCGGTGGACTACATGGACAGTTTTTCGATCTACGCGGGCGCTGTGAATGACTTCTTGCGGCGCGGCGGTATCCCCGCCTGGGGCGCGGTCCCGAACACGGAGCGCGCGACAACGGAATCCGCAGCCGATATCCGCGGTCGGATCGAAGCGGGAATTAAGCAGCTGTGCCTGGCTGGTGTTGACCGGGATTTGCTCACCCGACGCATGATTGTCACCCCGGCGTGCGGATGCGCAAGCTTGACCGTGAGTCAGGCGAAAAAGGTGTACTCCCTCCTGTCCGAGCTGGAAAGGCAGGGTCCGGACTGTGTGTATTCTTGACCTCGATTACCGTGGCCAGCTTTGAAAACGAGAACTGTTGCATTATTTTGAAGAATGAGCCCTCACGTGATAATTGTACCTTGAAGTGAAAGGACTTGAGCATGGGAACAACTTTGGCGGTTGCAGGAAAGGGCGGCGTCGGGAAGACCTCGTTTTCGGCCCTGCTCATAAGGGCCCTCGTCGACGCGGGCAAGACGCCCCTGCTGGCAATTGACGCGGACTCGAATTCGAACCTCCACGAGGTGCTCGGCGTGAACGAGCCTCGGAGTGTGGGGTGCGTCCGGGAAGAAACCCGAAAGATGGGAGACAACATACCCGGGGGTATGACGAAAGACCGGTTCATCGAATATCAGATCCAGGCAAGCCTTGAAGAGGGCCGTCATTTCGACTTTCTCTCAATGGGACGGCCCGAAGGGCCCGGCTGTTACTGCATGGCGAACAATATTCTGAGAGAGGTCATTGCCCGTCTCACGTCTAATTATTCATACGTGGTGATCGACAACGAAGCGGGGATGGAGCACCTGTCTCGGCGCACCGAGGAGGAAGTCGACCACTTGTTCATTATTTCAGACCCTGCTCCTCGCAGTCTGCGAACCATCGGTCGCATCGCTGAGCTGATTGATGAGCTTGGCGGCCGTATCCACAACAAGCACTTGGTGATCAGCCGCGTGACCGGGTTCCCCGAAGATCTGGCGGAGTCAATTCAGACCGAGATCGCCAAGCTGCCTTATCCGCCGGAGAGTTTCGTTCCGTACGACGAAGCGCTTGTGGACTTGGACCTCAAGGGAGAGCCTTTACTGAAGATCCCAGAGAATGCGGCAAGTTATATCGCTGTCCGTGAGCTGTTAGACAAGATCGGAGTATTGAATTCGGGCGGCAAGTGACAAGAGGGTAATGAGCGAACGATGAAAGGAGGTCTAACGAACTACTCACGCGAAATTTCTTGACTTCTCCGGCCAGTCGAATATACTAAAACATGACTCTTTTTATTTTTTGGCGTTATGCCTTGACTTTCTTGGGCCGCCGTTTGTAATGTGGGTGGTTTGGGGGTTAATTTCGGGAGAGTGTCATGGTTTATACCGACGCCCAAGCCTGGCTGGACGATCACGAAATTATCGAATGCAAATTCCTCAAGGGCCGTTGGACCCGCCGGACATGCTTGGAAATGTCCAAAAGAGCGCGTAAAGCCCCACGGAACGCGAAATCGAATATCAATGCCCTCGCCTCCCGGGCGCTCCCATGCGCGAATTGTCCCATCCTGGCTGCACTGGAAAAGTAAGACCGCGTATTAAATCCGATAAGCTGGAGATAGGGCTCGCGCCCGGCCCGTCAATGGGAATCCGGGGGTCTCACAGGGGTGGTACCGACTTACGCCGGGCCCCGCCTACGATTCCAGGTCCGCAGCGATCTTCTGGATCTGTTCCCGAACGATCTTCTCCACTGAATCCAGCAGCTTCGTTTGGATTTCTTCACGCAGCATTGCGACTACTTCTTCACGCTTGGGGATGAGTCCTCGCGTCCGCTCATCAAAGAGCCCGCGCGATACGCTCTCCAGCCATACCTTCTCGGGGAGCGAGTTCTCGATTGCCACAGTAATGCTTTGCACCAGGGCATCCTGGAACCGCTCCTTGTCGGGCAGCGCCTCGTAAAAACGATCCAGGACCTGTTCAGTTGTCGGGAGCATCTGCGGGATTGCCTGCTTCAAGCCCGCTTCCTCCAAAGCGCCCTCAATCTTCGTATCCAACGCAGATCGCAGCGTCGACTGCACTTCCTCGCCCGGCGGCATGAACCGCGCCACGTGTTCTTCAATCGCGGCAAGCACGTTTTCCCGCGAAGGCATGAAATCAAGCGCTTGCGTGATCCGGGCCATCACATCGCTCTTGGACGGAATGTCCTGAAGTGCCGCATCCAGCCGACCGATTACCGCCTCGGGCGTGGGGAGTACGCCGGCAATTGCACTCTCCATACGCTGTAAGATCGTTTCACGAGACGGCGTGGATGCCTGGAGGAACTCGTTCATACGGACGACAGATTCCTCCACCCTGGTCAGGATGTCTTCCCGCGCTGGAACAGACGCTGCAAGCGCTTCGTTGATCCAAGCCGCAGACTCGTCCACCTTCCTGATAACTTCTTCTCTGGTCGGGAGAGACGATTTGATCAGTTCGTCCAGCTGGTTGATCGCGCGGTCCACGCGGCCGAGGACATCCTCCCGCGGCGGAAGGGCGGATGCAACAAGCATGTCGATGCGGCCAAGCGCCGTCTCGACGCGCTGCCGGATGTCGTCCTCTCCAGGGAGCGCTCGACGGACCGCGTCATCAAGACCGGCAAGGGCCTGCTCGGCTCTTCCGAGGATAAGTTCCGAACCGGGTAGAGAGTCCTGGATCCTGGCTTCGAGCGTGCTGAGGGCGTTGTTGATTCTCTCGGCCACGAGATCCCGCGAGGGCGCTGCCGAGCGGAGTGACTGCTCAAGTTCGTCCACGGCGCGGTTGAACCGCTCCAGGACGGCTTCCTGCGATGAAATTCCTCCGCTGACAATTTCAGTCATTCGTTCCACGGCTTCGGTCATCCGAGCGAGGACTTCATCCCGAGATGGAATTGCAGATTTCGCCAGCTCTTCTATTCCGCCGAGGGCTTCTTCAGTCTTCTTTGCCAGCTCCTCCTTCGGAGGCAGCGCGCTTGAGAGGACTTCATCGATGCGAGCGGCGATCGCCTCATCCACTCGTCGCGTAATCTCCTCCTGAGAGGGCAGGGCAGCAGCTACCAACTGATCGATCTTGCCGATCGCGTCGTCCACTTTGCCGCGGATCTCTTCCGCCGGAGGCAAGGACGCCGTCAGGAGCGCGTCCACACGATTCAGGATCGTCTCGCGATCCGGCCGGATATCCGCGAACCCACGTGCGACGGCTTCCATCATCTCATCTTTCGAGGGAAGAGCATCTTGTAGTGTCCGGCTGACCGTCGCTGACATTTCTTCCACCGGCGGCACGGCGGGTTTTCCCGGAATTTGTTCCGCTGCGGCGAATGCACTCGCAAGTGGCGTTCCTTCCAGCCCACGGGACGCCAGAGCCGAGGTGATTGCCGCGAGGATCTGATCCGCTGGTGGAATTGCCTGCTGCCACGCCGGAGCCTGTGCCGCCGGCACCTGTTGTCCGGGGACGGCAGCAGGGGCCACAGGCTCTTGAGCAGCTGCCGGTTGTGCTACGGCAGGTTCCGGTTCCGGAGCTTTCGCTGCGAGGGCCGCAGCCGGAGGGGGCGCTGCGGGAGCGACAGGCTCTTCGAAGCCCTTGACAATTTCCTCTTCGTCAACTGCGAATTCTTCGCCGAGCTCTTCTTCGGCGGGCAATTCTTCCGCAGGCAATGTTTCCGTGGCCGTCGGCTCGAATTCGCCAAAATCCACAGCCGCTTCGGGCGCCTCTTGTTCGAGCGGCATCTCGTCGAGCATCAAGTCCTCGGAGACTTCGAGCACCGGTTCCGCCTCGCCGGGTTCTTCCGCGAGGATTTCTTCGACGACCTCTTCTCCTAGCGTGAGTTCCTCACCAATCGCTGCCTCGACTTCGCCGGGCTCCTCGAAAGCGATCTCTTCACCCAAGTCAGCTTCTTCGAGGGAGATTTCGGGTTCAACCGAGAGATCTCCGGTGGCTTCCTCGGGAAACCGTTCCATAGGGAATTCCTCGGTGGGCAGCTCTTCACCGAAGAACTCCTCAGTCGTCATTTCCTCTTCCTCGATACCCAGTTCTTCGAGAGACAGCTCTTCGGTTCCTTCGAGCGAGACTTCTTCCGCGGGATATTCTTCCGCCTCAACGAGTCCTTCCTCAGCTTCCTCCAGCTCCACCTCCTCGAGTTCTTCTTCAGCGGGCTGTTCCATGCCGGCAGTTTCCGCGGCAAAAATCTGCTCGTCAGCCGGCAGTGCAGCTTCTTCAGGAAATGCATCCACAGCTTCGAGCTCTTCAAGCTCGATGTCTGCCAGAAGGCTGTCTTCCTCAAGGTCTATTACGTCGACTCGATCAAGGCTTGTGTCGGAGAGAGGTTCCTGACCAAGCGAGTCATCCTCGAGCATCAATTCTTCAGACGTGAGTATTCTGGAAGGATCCTGAACCTCGAGAATTCTACCGATTTCGGTGTCGTCGGGGTCGATGCGCTCCGGAGCGGGCCGCTCTTCAAGGACTTCAGGCTCGCCGGATTCGAGTTCGAGCCCGATTTCATCTACATCGAGATCGACGGTGACCGAGTCCTTCATTTCGCGGGCAGTCCTGCGATCCATGGTAACTGAAGAGAAGTCGGGAAGGTCTGTGTCGATTTCGACTTCAACCGGCTCTGATGCGGCACGTGCTTTGACCGGGACCTTAGTGATCGTCTCGTCTTCGGCAGGGAGGACTTCCGAGACCAATTCGATGGTTGGCTCTATCGAGAGGCCTTCCTCGTCGTCGTCATCAAAACCGAGGTCGTCGAGATTCAATTTTACCGTGTCGCCGTAACGGTCTGCCTCGTCCCCTTCGTCACTGTAGTCGATCTCGGCCGCCAGGGTTCCCGCGTCTATTTCGACGGTGTCACCGGCAGCTTGAGGAGCTGCTTCTTCCTCGAAGGATGCGCCGGACATCGCGAGTAGCTCTTCAGTCATTCCGCCGCCGTCTTCATCGGCAAAGTCAATGACGATCTCGTCTTCGTCGACCGTTTCTTCCCCGTCCATCGAGATCCCGAGAAGCGATTGAACGGTGTTTCTGAGTACAGCTCCTTCGAGAGGTTTGGTCAAGTATCCGTCTGCTCCGACCGACTTCATGTCCATCCCCGTAGGACTGCCGGGGTCACCTGTCATGAACAGAACCGGAACGTCGGCATACTCCTTCGAATCCTTGATACGCGACACCAAGCGTGATCCCGGCACGTCCTTGAGGAATGCATTCAGTATGATGAGATCCGGTTTCGCGCTCTTGATAGCCTTCTTGAGTTCGCCGGAAGTAGAGACCTCGACCAGCTCGCTGCCTTCTTGCGAAAGGAAGCGAGAGACAGCCTCCCGGCTCTCGGGATCTCGATCGGCGACGACGATCCGATAGGACATGGGAACCTCGCCCGTTTTTCTTTAAAAAATACAACAAAATCAACTTAAATGTCAAGTAGGTTAAAAGTTGCACTTGCATTACTTTCCCTAGGCGGCAAGCACGCGGGAACTCAATCTCAGATAAGATGTCAACACAGCTAAATTGTTTTTACCTCGCGCGCACTGTAAATTCCCGTGAACGGATAGTCGGCCTTGTGACGCTGCGGCGTATCATACGGTATTATGCGCGGCCTCCGAGCCCCTGGTGGACTGATGGCGCCCGGGCCCGCGCGTTGCGGCTGTCTTTCGGGAAGGGGCGAGGTCGAGGCGTCGAGCTTGTGACATGAAAGTCGGAACTTTATATTGTTGACATAACCTAGCGCAATCGAGGGATATCTTGACTTAATAGCGTTTCTCGGTTAAGGAACGTGCTGATTCGGAGAAAGGAGAGGTCCTCCATGTACGAGGCAATGACAGCGGCACTGCCGGCCCAACAGTTCGCCGATCACAGCTTGTGGGCGATCATCATGGGAGCAGGATGGGTAGTGAAGGGCGTGATGATCCTTCTGCTTCTCTTTTCAGTAGTGTGCTGGGGCATTATCCTTACCAAGGCGTTGACGTTGTCCCGTGCCAAAAAAGACACGCAGTTGTTCTTCGACGCGTTCCGTGAGTCCCGTAAGTTCTCTCTCCTGTACTCCGAGGCGAAACAGCTGACATTCAGCCCTCTTGCGCAGGTGTTCAAAGCGGGCTACGCGGAACTCGTGCGGATCTCAAAATTTCAGACAGGGCTCCAAAAAGGCCCCGAAGATGCAGGCGAGCCTGATTACGAACGCACGGGCATGGATAATATTACCCGATCCCTTCAGCAGGCTGTGACAGCGGAACGCACCCGCCTGGAGCGAGGGGTGAGCTTCCTGGCGACCACGGGCTCCTCCGCTCCCTTCATTGGACTGTTCGGTACGGTCTGGGGCATCATGGAATCATTCCGCCAGATCGGCGTAGCTAAGAGCGCTTCGCTGGCGGTAGTCGCTCCGGGAATTGCGGAAGCCCTCATCGCCACTGCAGCCGGTCTCGCCGCGGCCATTCCCGCAGTTATCTTCTACAACTACTTTTTGAGCCGCATTAACACCATTGCCACAGAAATGGACAATTTCTCTTCCGAATTGATCAATATTATCGAACGAATCTACATGAACCGAAAACAGGTTTGAGGTTCGGGATGAGCCGCGGTTTACGCGCAAGGAGCAGGTAATGGCATTCAGCACCAACGGCAACAACAGGACCGCGATGTCCGAGATCAACGTTACTCCGCTGGTCGACGTGATGCTCGTTCTCCTGATTATTTTTATGGTCACAGCGCCCATGATGCAGGAGGGCATTTCCGTTGCTCTGCCCCAAGCCAAGGGCTCGGCCATAGAAAAGAAGAGCGAGGTGGAAGAGTTTGTCATTGCTGTGGCGCGCGAGGGCACGGTTTTTGTCAATGACAAGCCCGTGGAAGAGGCCAAGTTGGTCGATACCGTCCTTGCCGCAAAAGAAAAGAACCCGGCCACGGAGGTTTATCTGAGGGCCGACAAGGACGTGCCCTATGGCATTGTGGTGCGCATCATGGCTGCCCTGAGGCAGGCCGGCATCGCGGACCTCGGCATGATAACCTCGCCCGAGGAGCGACCCCCCGTCACCCAATGATCTCCGCCGCATTCAAATCAGCCTGGGCTGCGTCACCGGTGATGACGGCCGTTTCAGCCGCACTCCACGCTCTATTCTTGCTGGCGATCGTTGTATGGGGTTTCGCGCCGCAAACGACACGCAAACCCCAACTGGAGTTTACCAAGGTCACCCTCGTCGAAGCAAAGTCCGGCCCTCCTGCTCTCGAAGCTCTCGAGCCGCCTCCGGCGGGTCGGGATTTACCTTCGAGCCGAATCGATGTCGCTGAAGTGAGACCTGAACAAGCTCCGTCTTCAATTGAGATGATCCAGCCGGCCGCGCCGGCCAAAGAGATTTCCGAAAACATCCCCGTGAAAAAACGAAAGCGGCCTCTCCAGCGTCTCCCAGAACCGGAGTCAAAGTCTGTCAAAAAGCCGAAAGAAGAGCCGCCCAGGAAACAAGAAAGCCCGGATGAATACCTGAAGAAACGTCTCGCGGCTCTAGAGAAGGATGTGGCGAGCAGGAAGAAGACCTTTTCTTCCCCTGCCTCCCAGGGGAAAGCGGAAGTCTCACCCAAACAGGGAGGCGGTGGGGCGAGTGGTGCGGATATCGATCCGGAGCTGGTCCGGTGGATGCGTCAAGTGCGCAGCAAGGTCAACGCGGTCTGGGCGGTGATAGGACAGGGGCCCTCCCGGAAGGTGACTGTGATCGGAGTCCAGATCTCCGACGACGGCGCGCTCACTGACGCCACCGTGGACGAAACCTCCGGTGACGCTGCTTTCGACAGGTCCGCTCTCCGGGCCGTCCATCAGGCTGCGCCTTTTCCGCCGTTGCCGACCTCGGTGAAAGAACGGATACGACAACAGGGCGGCCTGGCGCTCAGATTCACTCCGGGCGACGTTCAATGACCAAGCGCTCGCTGCTCACTCACTTCGCGCACACATGGGCCCGACAGGCTTGTCCGCTCGCGCTGATATTTCTGCTTGTGGCAGTGTATTCGCCCGCCTACGCGAAGCTCGTCCTTGACGTGGAAAACCCGAGCCTCGCAAAGATGCCGATCGCAGTACCGGACTTCATCGCGCTCGGACCAGCGTCAATCAACGGTCGAGACCTGGCGGCAATACTCCGGAACGACCTCTACATGACGGGCCTGTTTCATATCATCGAAACGCCGGCAGGCGGAATGTCTGCATCCGCGGGAGATCCTGATTTTAGAGCATGGGCCGCAACCGGAGCACAGGCGCTGGTAAGTGCAAGTTACCGCGTCGAAGGGGACCAACTCATTCTTGAGGCCAAACTCTACGATACGGCCCTCCAACGTATGGACCTTGGCAAGCGCTTCGTAGGGCACGTGACCGACCATAGGCTCATGGTCCACAAATTCGGCGACCGGCTCATGGAACAGCTTACAGGCGTCCTCGGTTGCTTCTCGACGCGGATTGCGTTCGTGGGGGCCGCGGCCCCGCGGGAAGTCTACGCAATGGACTTCGACGGCCACGGTCTTCAACGTCTTACGAACAATGGCAGCCTCAATTTGTCGCCCGAATGGTCGCCCGACGGCAAGAACATCCTGTTCACTTCGTACATGAACGGGAAACCGGATCTGTGGCGGCTGAATTTGGACACGATGCATTGGGGGGTGGTGTCGGCCCGTCCCGGCGTAAACGTGTCTGCGCGCTATTCACCAGATGGTAATATTGTAGCATTATCATCAAACCATAATGGAATACCTAAGATTTTTTTGATAACTCCTCAAGGACACATTATAAAAATGTTGACTGAAGGGCGTGGAAATGATATTTCCCCCACATGGTCGCCCGACCGCTCGACCATCGCCTACGTGTCCGATGGGGCAGGCAATCCGCACATTTATCTGGTCCCGGTCGACGGCGGACGGCCGAGGAGGCTCACACACGAGACCACCTACAACACGGATCCGGACTGGTCTCCACGGGGGACGCATATAGCGTTCACGGCCCGGATCGAAGGGCGGTTCCAGATATGCACTATCAGGACGGACGGCTCGGACTTCAGGGTTCTTACGGACAAGGGGTCCAATCAAGCTCCGGCCTGGTCTCCGGACGGCAGGATGATCGCCTTCGGGTCCACTCGGGACGGCGCGCCGCGCATCTACGTGATGGATGCGGAGGGTCGTGTGCAAGCCCCGGTATCTCCGATTCCCGGCAAGTCGGCCGCGTGGTGTCGGGCGCGGAGATAGACAAACCTCTGCCATACTCCCGGCTCAACTTCTTTGCAGATAATAGGACCCGGCTTATGGGCGTGGTCGTGGTTCTGGCGGTAATGGTCATTGGCGCGGGCTGCTCAAGACCGATTGTCAAGCAGCCGCCGCCCGGAGGACCGCAGGCCATGATTCCGGGCCCGGGTGTCGGCGTTCAGGAGCAGGACGTGCAGGCGGTGCAGGCGACCCTCAGGGACATTTACTTCGATTATGACCAGTTTACTCTTACTCCCGACGCCCAGGCCGCTCTTCAGTTCAATGCGGATGTACTGCGGAGAGCGCCTCACGTGAGGATCATTGTTGAAGGGCACTGCGACGAGCGAGGCACGGACGAGTACAACCTTGCGCTTGGCGAGCGGAGGGCCCGTGCCGTGGTCGACTACCTCATTGGCCTGGGTATATCTCCTGACCGTGCGACCACCGTTTCGTACGGGTCCGAGCTTCCTGTAGATCCGGGTCACAATGAGGCTGCGTGGGCCAAGAACCGCCGTGCACATTTTCGCGCTTCCCGCTGAGTGAATTGCCATGCCGAACACGTCCCCGCTCAAGAAAGATTACTTCCGAAACCTGCGCTCGCTCGGGGGTGTCTTTTTTGCAATATTGTTGAGTTGGTCGCTTTCCGGCTGCCTTGCCAGGTCCAACTCTCCCGGGCTCCCTTACGTAAAGCCCGCAAACATGGTACCGCCGGTGGATCAGACTCAAGTGCACCTTGCAGCGCGCATGGACGAAATGGACGCGGAGCTGCAGCGTCTTCGAGGAGCAATTGAACGGATGCAGGCCGCGGGTGGGCAGGAAGGGGTTGTCAAGAACCTGCAGGAACGTGTCGCGTTCATCGAACGGCAGTTGAGCATCGATCCTGCGGGTCAGACACAGCACGGCCGAGCGCTGCCGCCGGCAATGCCGGTACCCGGCGGATCAGCGCCCCCTTCCGAGCCGTCCGAACCAGCGGGTCCACCGGTTGCGCCGGGCGGGCGGGTAGAAATCCGGAACGCCCCAATCCAGGATGATGAGAGGGCTTTTCGGGAAGCGTACTCACTTGTGCGCAAGGGCGCCTTTCGTGATGCTGCACCGATTTTGGAAGAAATCGTGCAGAGGAACCCGAAGGGCCGATTTGCACCGGACGCGGCCTATTGGTTGGGGGAGAGCCTGTACGGCCAGGGGATGTACGGCGAGGCAGTCCTCCAGTTCGATCGAGTGCTCAAGGAATATCCGGGGTCGAAGAAGGAATTGAGCGCGCTCCTCAAGCAGGGCGAGTCATTCGAGAAGATGGGAGACATCCAATCGGCACGCATTATATTCGAAAAGCTCACCAAAGATCACCCGCATTCATCTCAGGCGCGGGTTGCCAATACCAAGCTCAAGGCATTGTCGAAGCGATAAAAGCCATCAGGAGGGAAAGCGAGCAGGTACCCGGCTGGTCGCCCGCTTCTGTTCGTACAAAGGCCCACACGGACTGACGGGCGATCCCCCTACGACACCTTCTCCGGCGCCTGAGCCTTCCCGAACATGATCGAGCACGCTCCCCGGCAATGTGCCTTCAAACCGGCGACAACATCATGAAAGGGGGGAGGCGCGATCCACTTACTGTTGTTGGTAGTACCGTACTCCGCCCGACTGCTCACCACCACCATACTGCAAAGCGCCACCCTGGAATGCGGGACCGCCCTGGTAGGGCGCTCCGTAGGCCTGCGGCTGCATGGGCTGCATCGGCATCGGCTGTTGCATTGCCTGGGGAGGCATGGGCTGCTGCATGGGCGGTCCGTACATCGCTTGCGGGGCAGGCTGCATGGGCTGGCCGTACTGGCCGTATTGGCCGGCGGGAGCCTGCTGAGGTGGTATGTACTGCATTATCGGCGCTGGTTGCTGCTGCCCATAACCGGCCGAAGGGGCCCTTCCTTGGGGCGCTTGCGGAGTCTGGCCCGAATAGAAAGGATCGAACGTATACACAGGGTTCCCGGTCCACCAGGCGCGGAGATCGCCGAGCGCGCTGTTCTCGACCGCTTCCCGGCTCGAGTCCCCTCCAAAGAGGTAGTTCAGGAAGGCGTGGGCGGGCATAGCCGCCGCTGTTATGAAGATGCAGCACGCCATAGCGGCGAAGTTTCTTTTCATGGGAGGCACCTCCGTTTGTGGTAAGCCAAGAAATCCCAAGGCTCCCATTTATGCATAATATCGCGAGGAAGGGGAAAAGTCGAGGAGACTGGAACGAGTGTCGTTCAAAAATCACATGATGATGACGAGTCAATACACCGATTTGTCGATGGATCTCCTCGTCAGTCGGTAGACCGGTTTCTCTCGCCGTCCTTACCGCAGCCGTACTCCTGCGCGCTCTATCGCTTCGGTCGAGGCTATTTGGGTGTCGAGCATTCTCAGCCGCTCCTGAGCTACCTGTTCGAAGCGACCTTTGAGCGGCGCGGCGACGGTCTTCACGGATGCGGTCATTTTCGCCTGGAGCGTTAGAGGATCGGCAAGTTTACCCTTGGCTGTGCGGAACTCGAAATGGAGGTGCGGCCCGGTGGCATCGCCCGTTGTCCCTACCAGTCCGATTCTGTCTTTTTGTTTTACCCGCTGTCCCTTGCGAACGTAGAAGCGATGCAGGTGACCGTATCGGCTCTCGGTCCCGTTGTCGTGTCGGACGCACACATAGTTGCCGTAGCCGTTTCCCCAACCCGCAAATGTCACCGTGCCCGAAGCGATGGCCCAGACCGGTGTTCCCCGTGGGGCCGCATAATCCACCCCGTCGTGGTGCTTCCAGCGTTTGTAAATGGGGTGAAATCGCTGCCCAAACTTTGAAGTCACCCGGAGCGTGATACCGAGAGGGGAGCGGAGGGATTCTTTCTTCAGCTCCTGTCCCTTTTCGTCGTAGTACGTGCCGTTGAAAAGGACCGCTGTTTTGCGCCCGGTCTTCTTCCCGTCGTATACGGCACAGAGAACACGTCCGTAACCCGATGGGCGATCGTCAGCGTACCGGCGCTCTACCAATACCCGGCAAATGTCACCCTTGAAGGACTCGGACTGGAAGTCGATGTCCCATTTGAACACTTTGTTACCAAGCTCTCCGGCCAGTTCCTTCGTTTCGCCTGCTTTGAGGACGGAGTCGATGAAAGTGTTATCCATCCTGATCGTGACGACTTCCGGCTTGAAGTCCAGCACGACCTCTTCTTTCCACGATCTGATTATGCCGTTCTCACTAACCGCGTGGAACACATTTGAAGGATCCAGTTCCACGGTGGTTCTGAGGAATTTGCCCTTGCCGTCCATGGTGATAGAGCACCTGGTATCCGGTGCAAGGGTAGTCGTCGGGCTGAAAGTCTTCTTCCCGCTTTGCTTGATCACGGCTGCAAGGCTGCGCGCCACTTGAGCCGCAGATTCCTCGTCTGCGATGTTCGAGCCGAGCAAAGAGATGAGCGAGTCATCTTCGCCGGTATACTCGGTGACCTCCACCGCGCCCTCTTCGAGGGAGGCGCCGCTCTCGGCGTCCTCTTCGACAGCGGGCGCTTCGGCCACGGCTTCGTCATCATTGCCGAGCAAAGAAGTCAAAATGCGGAAGGTGAAGGGAGTACCCTCAGCCGACATGGGCGCAAGGAACACGTATCCCATGCTCGCCAACGCGGCCAGTACAACAAACAGGACGAGCACAGTCCTCACGGAGAACCCGCCCCGCCGCGGAAACGTGGAAATGAGGGTAGGCCTTGAAGTGCGCATCGCAGCCCTTCCATACCTCCTAATGCTGGAACGTAGCACCAAAACGCAAAACAGTCAACGTTGAAGCACGGATTTCGCTGCCCCGGCACGCAGGATTCTCCACCTTCTCTGCGGTGAAATGACATTCGGCAACTTCCGCTGTGATCGATTGGCCCCGTACTCAAGAAGTACCATTTTCCGCTTGGAACTATGCGCACGAGGAACATTTCCCCATGCGGATTGTCGTACGGACTGACCCCCGGTTCGTTGGCCGTAAACCGAAAGCTGCGCTGCGACACGGCGCCAAACCTATTGATGCTTCGCCCGGGAGGGAGGGTCGCCATGAATACGGACCAGCAATTGTGGCTTGAAGAATATGCGGTGACCTGCCGAGTATTCAAAGGTAGATGGAGTATTCGGCATTGTGTGCGCATGTACCATGACATGCAGGACCTGAAGATTCAGATGTCAACAAGGGCCAGAGGCAAAGTTACTCGACACCAGTCCGATTACAATCCATGCAGACATTGCAAGGTGCTTGCCAAGTACATCAAAAGCCACGAAAACAAGGTTGAATGCTACACACCCGCTGCCGATCAGACCTACAGTGATGCATGGGTAGCATGAGACCTCGCCGCAGCGCGCGGCAAATCTCTCTGCCATGAGAGAGGCCGTTAGACGCCTTTCATGTTCCGGTTAAGCACCCGTTCGATCTCAGCAGCGTTTTTCCAACGCTTGCCCGGGTCTTTCTCCAGGCACACGAGCACAAGCGATTCGATCCAGTCCGGAAGCGTGGGATTGGCGAGACGAGGGGGCGAAGGAAAAATTTTTGTGTGTTGGAACTTGAAGTCATCCGTAGATGGACCATCAAAAGGAAGCATCCCCGTGAACATAACGTACATGAGTATGCCCAGCGAATAGACATCTGCGACCTGTTCGTCGGACTCCGAGGGCTTGGCGCGGAATAATTCCGGCGCCATGAAGGCCGGGTTTGCTCCCGGATCTTGCCACCGGGCACGCGGCACCCTCAAGGTTGCGCGGTAAACCTGTGTAAAACCGAGTCCCGTTAGCTTGCACTCCGTCAGGTCTTCGCTCACGAAGATATGCTTTGGGTCGATATGGAGATGGCGGACAGCCTGGAATTCACCCCTCAGCCCCGTCAAGCTCTCCGCGAAGGCGAGGGCGCTTACGATTTGCCGCACCCATGTAAGCAGCGTTCCCAGGTCGGGCCTGCTCGGTGATTCAAGGATATGCTGCAATGAGCGATCCATGCATGCGTGCACGAGTCCGGGCTGCTTTCCGGGTCCCGAGACGACGTCCTGGAGTTCGAGGATATTCTGGTGCTTGAGGATCGAAGCCAGACGACTCACGCCGACCACGAACTGCTCCATTGCCTCTTCTTCCATAAGCTCGCTCTTCATGAGCGTCGGATCAAGCGCCCTAATGAGCTGGCGTCGTCCTGTATTGACCTCTACGGCCTTCTTCCAGACTCCCCACCCGTCCGAGGAAATCTCCTCTTCCGGCAAGTAAGCCATACCGCCGGCGAGAGCGCGGAAAAGGTCTTCTTCACGGTATTGGATGCGCGGCCCGGTCTTGTCAAATCCGGATACAAACGTGGTGACGGGGGCTTCCGAGGAAAAGAGTTTGGGCGGCGTCTTGACTTCGATCACCTGGTCGCCGAACTCAGGCTCGGACACTTCCTTGTCGTGAGCCGTCACGAACGTGGTCACAGGTCTGCCGGAAGAGGGGGCCTCCGGCGTTATGCGGTAATCAATCACCTGCTTTGGTTTTATCTCAGCCTGAGTCATCTCATTTTCGTGTGCTGAAACAAAGGTCGTGACGGGCCCCGGCTGGTAAACCGGAATCTTGGAGGTTTTTGCGTTAACTGCCTGCTCTTCGCTTGGAGGCGGAGGGGCCGTCTTTGCAATTTCAGGTGGTTTCTGCTTCTCAGGCCGCGGTGGTCGTGGAGGTACCTCTTTCTGAGGCGCGGGCAGCGGCTTCGGCGGCAGAGAAGGCGGTGGGGTCACCTTCTTTTCTTTCGGAGGCGGAGCCGGTTGCTCCTCACGAGTAAGGATGATGATCGGCTCGGACGATTCCGTCAACTCAAGTGCAATCGGCCCCGGCGCAGGTGCCGCGGAGGCGCGAGGCACAGCCGCTCGGGCAGTGGGAAGCGTGTCCAGATAGCTCTTAAGCCGCTCGTCGCCAGGGCTTTCTTGAAGCGCCTTGGCGAGGACCTGTCTGCAATCGGAACTTACAACGTTTCTCTTGATCAGTTCGCGAGCGGTAATTTGCAGGAGCATTCCGTGCGCCTTCTGCACCACGTCGTCAAGAAGGTTGTGTTGCACTGCGATTGCCGCAGCTCGTTGGGGGACCTCTTTGTCCTCGGGTTTGAGCCTGGCCAGAGTCACGAGCGTGTCGAAGGCCCGCCGGTAGTCGCCGCGGCCCTCGTAAGCCTTTGCCAGTGCGCCTTGCAGGAGTACATTTTCCGGGTCGTGGCGAACGAGCTTTTCGAAGATCGCTACGGCACGGTCGTCCGACGCCTCACGCTTGATCAGCTCTTTGAGGATCTTGATGTTGAGTTCGCGGTTGCCCTCCCGGAGTGTCGCGTCGATTAGGTCGTTATCGACAATGCACTTGGCAAGGTCCGCCAAATAGTCGTGATTGGTGCCGTCGATTTCGTGGAGCAGCCGCAGCTTCTCCATATAGCGATCGAGGTCCCCTCTGGTCAGGTAGACCGTGCTGAGCATCTTGTTGATGCCGACCAGGCGCGGCTGTGTTTCGAGCACCTTTTCGTATACGGCCACCGCATCGGGGTTCACCGCGGAATTGGATAGATAGATCTGGGCGATCTTCCGAATGATTTTCGGATTGCCTTCGGCCAGAGCGTCAGCGACCCGCCCATTGTCCACATAGAGTTTGGCGGCCTGTTCAACGTATTCTTCGGGATTTTCCTTGTCGAGCTGATGGAGGATGGTCAGCTGGCTGACTGCCTTGCGGAAATCCCCTTCCTTTGTGGCCATTTCCGCGAGTATTCGGTGGACGCGTTGATCGGTGCGGTCGTATTCAAGATATTTCCTGTAAATTCGCTCCGCCTGGGGAGTCATGGCTTTCTCTTCGAGAAACTCCTCGGCGATCCGGGAAATTATCTCTCGGTTGTTCGATTTGACCGCCAGATCGGTCTTGTCCTCGGCAACCAGGAATCGCACAGTGTCACTGACGAGTTCCGGCTCGGACGTGCCGCCCGCAAGGATTTCTGCGGCAAGTTCCACGAGCTTTTCGGCATTCTTGCTTCTGCGATAAATTTCGAAGAGGCTTTTACGGATCTCGTACAGTTTGTCTTCATCGGTCTCCATGGCAATCAGCTGCAGGCAGGTCTCTGCCGCGAGCGCATACTTTCCCTGTGCGGTGAGAATCTCGATACCAAGAGCGTAATCATCCGGGGTCTTCAGACCGCCCAGGGCTTTGACCTTCTCCCAGGCTATCGCCGCCTGCTCGAACTGGTCTGTTTTTTTGTAGCTCACACAGAGGCGTCT